>JBBSVG010000620.1:0-2406 GCA_038233775.1 Bacteroidota bacterium
CGTCGCCCTCGCCCGCGTCGCCGGTGCCAGCGATGCCGTCGGCGCCCAGATCGTCGAGCGGGTTGCCCGCGTCGTCGGAAGCGGTCCAGTCGCCGTCCTCGTCGCCCGACCAGAAGACGGTTTTGGTGGTCGAGACCTCGCCGTAGCGGGCCTTGAACTTGTCGTAGTTGGCGATCCGGGCGATGAACTCGTCTCGATTCAGCGCCACGCCCGCGTCGTTGAACGGGCTTTCGTCGAGCAGCCCATCGTCGTCGTTGTCGATCCCGTCGCGCGAGTTGCTCGGGCTTTCGAGAAACTTGTAGCCGAAGTAGCCGGTCGAGCGGCCACCGGCGCCGCGACCGTCGGCGTCGTAGGCGTAGACCATGTTGCGCGACTCGTTCGGAAACCGGGCGTCGAACGGACCGATGAAGTCGGCGTTGTCGTCGCCGAAGTCGTTCGAGCCGCCGACGTGCGGGTCGCCGAACATCCCGAAGACGACCCGGTCGAGCCGCTTGGGCGAGACGTTGGTCACTTCATAGACGAAGAAGATGATGTCTTCCGCCTGCGGGTTGTTGTACTGGATCGCCCGACACTTCATCGAGACGCCGAGTCCGCGCTTGGTCGCGTCGCCGGGAAACGGCGAGTAGGGGAACTCGGCGTTGGTGAAGTCGTCCATCGCCCAGTATGCTTCCTCGTCGGGCGCGGTCGCGTCGCCGCCGAGGAAGGACGGCCAGATGTAGCGGTTGAGCGCGTAGTTGTAGAACTGCGGCTGCGGCTTGTATTTCAGTTCTTCTTCGGGCGCGGGCCACGAGTCGGGTTTGCCGTCGCCGTTGGCGTCTTTGCCGGTTCGGGTGGCGAGGTTCGGCTGGGTCGGGTCGGCGTAACCATCTTGCGGCAGCCAGCCCCACTTGAGCGAGGTGCCCGGCGCATAATCGCCGTCGGCCTGCGAGATGAAGCCGTCGGAGATGATCTGGTAGGTCTTGCCGTCGTCACCGACCACTTCCGCGCCGACCAACGGACCGAACTCGTAGCCGTAGCCCAACCCTTCCCAGACCAGATCGAAGACGTTCGCTGCCGCGCCGGGGTTCGAGATCGAGGCGTAGTTGTAGATCGACGTCGTGATCTTGTTGCCCTGGATGATGACCGATTTCTTGCTATTCGGGTTGCCCGCCGTCCGGCCCAGCCCGCGACCGTCAGTCAGCGAGAAGCCCAAGATGTTCCGCTCGAGCCACGACCGGTAGATCGCCTTCTCGCGTTCGGTCATCGTCTTCGCGTCGCGGCTGAACAGCGCCGCGCCGGGGTCGCGCGTCGGGTCGATCCGCTGGGCGGCGGCCCGCGCCTCGGGCGTCTGCTGGGCGTGGCCGAGTCCGGCGCTGCCCGCGAGCAGCAGCAGAACGGTCGAGAGCGGGAGAAGCGGTGTGCGGCGCATGGGCAATGGAAGCGTCATGGAACGGGCGACGGCTCGGGCCGGTGAGAACCCGCGAGCGGGGCGCAACTCAGAACTGGGTCGTCAGGCCGAAGCGGACTTCCCTCGGCGGGGCGAGCCACTCGGGCCGCTGATAGTAGTTGTCGAACGCCGAGAGCGGCAGCGACTTGGCCCTCGTCTCGCTGGCCCGGTTGCGCGAGACGGTGATCGGGTCGCTCGCGCCGAGGTCAATCGAGTAAAGCGCGCGGCCGGTATTGTCGAAGACGAAGATCTCGTTGCGCCGGTCGAACAGGTTATCCACCTGGAAAAAGATCGACGACGAGAAGGCGCCGATGCGGAGGAGCTTCTCGGCCCGCAGATCGACGGTCCACGTGAGCGGGCGCCGGTCGGAGTTCTGCCCGAAGGTCACGGCCCGGTCGCCTTTGAGGTTGTCGGGCAAGCTCGGCGAGTACGGCGTGCCGGTCTGCAACGACGAGGTTAGGCCAATCGAGAACTGATCGCTCTTGGAGATCGTCGCCGTCGTGTTGAGCACGTGGCTGCGGTCGAAGGAGAGCGGAATCACGATGCGCGGCGTCGCCTTGCCGGTGTTCTGGTTGAACGAGAAGGCGTCGGCGTCGGTCCGGTTGCCCTCGGCCTGCGAGTAGGTGTAATCGACCGAGGCGCTGAACAGCCCGGTCCGCCGTTGCAGAATGCTGACCGTCACGCCCTTGACTCGGGCGTAGTTCAGGTTCGCCCAGACGAGGTACAGCTTGTCGTTCGAGGCGCCGGTGCGGACCACCTGCTGCTCCAAGTAGTTCGACACATCTTTGTAGAACGCGGTCAGGTCGAGCTTCAGGTTCGTCCCCAACCCCTGCTGTAGACCCATCTCGTACTGGATGCTCTTTTCCGGCTCCAGGTTCGGGTTGCCGAACGAGCTGGTGCCCAAGTCGTCGAGCGAGCGGAACAGCGAGTTAGAGTAGAGCGACGAGAAGTTCGGCGTCTGGTAAAAATGGCCGTAGGAG
>JBBSVG010000621.1:0-2396 GCA_038233775.1 Bacteroidota bacterium
ACGCCGCGAGAAACAAGTTCGCCCGGATCGGTCAACCGCCGGACAACCGTCGCCATCTGCACCGTCGGATCATCGAGCAGCGGCCGAACGAGTTCGTCGATCACGGCCGGATCGAGCAGCGGTTCGTCGCCCTGGACATTGGCGACGATCTCGGCTTCGTCGCCCAACAGATCGACAGCGGCGGCGATCCGGTCGGTGCCCGAGGCGCAGCTTTCCGGCGTCATCACGACTTCGCCACCGAAGGCGCGGACGGCGGCGAAGATCCGCTCGTCGTCGGTTGCGACCACAACCCGGTCGAGCACCGCCGAGCGAACGGCTCGTTCATAGACGTGCTGGATCATCGGCTTGCCGAGAATATCAGCCAGCGGCTTGCCCGGCAGGCGACTCGAACCGTAGCGCGACGGAATCACGCCCAACACCCGCGCCCGGCCGCTCACTCGACGATCTCCGCGCCCGACAGGTTGGCGAGGTCGGCCGCGTCGGGTCCGGCGCCGGTCGGTGCGCTGATGACTTTGGGCACCTCGAAATAGACGCCGTCGGTCTGCGGCGCGTTCTGCAACGCAACCGCTCGCGGCAACGACGGCCGACGGACATCGTCGCGCAGCCCTTCCGCCTGCGGCACGACTTGGGCGAGCGGCTCGACGCCGGTTGTATCGACGGCGTTCAGCGCGTCCATGTGGCCGAGAATCGCGTTCATCTGCCCGGTCAACGTCGCCATCTCGTCGTCCGAAAACGTCAGCCGGGCGAGACCGGCGACGTAGCGAACATCCTCAATCGTTACAGCCATATCACGCCTGCGGTTCGGTGGAAGGATCGGCGGCGGGTTTCGCCCGAGCGGCGCGTACGGCAGCCCGCTCGGCGGCGATTTCAGCGGCCAGTTCGGACGAGGGTCGGTCGCGCACACCCGGCGGCGGGACGTGGGCGGCGATGACAGCGTCGCGGACCCGATCCGAGAGCGCGTCACGGTCGCGGGTCGTCAGCCCAGCGGTCGGGATCGGGGCGCCGATGATCAGTTCGACCGGTCGCGGGTGGACCTCGCGCTTGCCTTTGGGCAGAATCTCAAACGTCCCGTTGATCGTGATCGGGACGACCGGAACGCCCGCTTTCAGGGCCAGCATCAGCGCGCCGCCCTTGAACGACTGGACCGCGCCGTCCGGCGAGCGCGTTCCTTCCGGGTAGAGCAGCACGCTCTTGCCCGCCTGAACCTTCGCCGCCGCTTTCTCCATCGACGCCATCGCCTTGTGCCGGTCGGAGCGGTCAATGACGATGTAATCGCCATTTTTCAGCGCCCAACCCCAGATCGGCACCTTGCTCAGTTCTTCTTTCGCGACAAAGACGAACCCGTGCGGAATCCCCAGCACGCACGCCGGGATGTCGAACATCGAGCTGTGGTTGGCGGCGAAAACGTAGGTCGCGTCGGGATCGAGATGCTCGGCGCCGGTCGTTGTCAGTTTCGCGACGCCGCCGAAACCGAGGAAGATTCGGCTCCACGCCTTCGCGTTGGCGTGAAAGGCGCGCCCGCTCTTGTCCCAGAGCAAGCTGCTCATCGCGCCGATGGCCGTGACCATCGAGGTCGGCACGAGCGCGGCGGCGAGCGTGTAGAAGCGGACTTTCGGGTTCATGGCGGCGGGCAGCGGCTGAATATGGGTCGTCCGAAGATACGCCGACGTCGGCGGGATTGCCAAGCTCGGCGGCGGACCGAACCGCCGCTTCCGGTGCCATCTTTGCGCCTGCCGGACTCGATTCTCCGCTCTCCGTCCCCGTCTGTCATGCCCCGGTTTCGCCTGCTGCTGCCGCTCGTCCTGCTGCTCTCGGGCACGACCGGCTGTGGCCTGTTTGACACGCGCGACCCCGAGCCGCCCGACCGCGCCGGTGCCCGCTGCGCCCCGGCCGATGGCCCCGACCGCGTGATCGACAACCTGCGGACGGCGGTTTCCGAGCGGAATCCGGCCTGCTACGCGCTGTTGCTCCACCCGTCGTTCTCGTATCGACCGGCCCGCTCCGGCCTGGGCGCGATCTTCGAAACTTGGACCCGTGAGCGCGAACAATCCGCCTTCGAGCGCCTCGCCGCGACCTACCCAACCGCCGACTTGACGCTGGCGATGCCGAGTGGCACCTACCGCTCGCTCTCGGCCGACAGCGCCGTGTACGACAGCCCGTACACGCTCCGGTTGGCTGGCTCGACGAGCAGCTACACGGCTCGCGGGACGCTACAACTCTCGCTCGTCACCGACCCCGCTTCGGGCCGCTGGACCATTCGCCGCTGGGAAGACGCCGGCACCGATTCCACCTGGACCGACCTCCGCGCCCGACTCTCGCAATAAAATCCATGCAGTAGAATCCATTCTGCAAGGCCGATCTCCGTTCGTGGTGAGCCTGTCGAATCCACAACGGAG
>JBBSVG010000622.1:0-2389 GCA_038233775.1 Bacteroidota bacterium
CAGAACACGAGCAGCGTCTCGACGAACGCCATCGAGGAGCTGTCGGTCCAGACCGGCGGTTTCAGCGCCGAGTATGGTCAGGCGCTCTCGGGCGTGATCAACGTCGTGACCAAGACGGGCGGCGAGCGGCTGGCGCTGAACAGCGAGTTGATCACCGACGAGTTCAGCGGCGGTTGGACTGGCGCTGAGTCGTATGGGTACAACCTGTACAACCTCTCGGCCAGCGGCCCGATTCCGGGCATCCGCAACCTGACGTTCTTCGCCCTCGGCGAGCGTTCATGGGCACTCGATGTTTCGCCCAGCGCCATCCTTGATGCGCCGAAGCCGAACAACTCGGGTGGCACGTACCGTTACACGGGCAAGCTCGGTGGCCGGTTCGGCTTCCTCGACTCGCGCCTGTCGATCAACGGTGCGCGCTCCAAGAGCCGCCTGTACATCCACAGCTACTCGCGTCCGGGGCTGAATTACGCCACGGTTCCGGTGGCTGCGGTTACGGGGACGAATGCGAACTTCTACACCGGGACGGCCTACAACGGGGTTCGCGACAGCATCATCGGGTTGAACCGGTCGCTGGCCAACAACTCCGACCACAACCCGCGCACGATCACCAACAACGACAGCTACGCCTGGCGCAACACGATCAGCGTCGGCAAGTCGACGCTGATCAACGTCACGCCGCTGTGGCAGTGGAACACCTTCGAGCGCGGTGACGGCGTTTACTTCGACAACTGGCTCGCTTACGGTGACACGTCGCTGGGCAATCCGGGCCTGTATGCGTCCGGCGGTCGCCCGATCCAGTCGCGTACGGTTCCGACCGACATCTCGCAGCTGTATGCGCTGCCGAACACGGTCAATAACACGTACCAGAAGTTTCGCACCGACCAGTACGGCTTCAACGCAGACGTGACGAGCCAGCAGGGCAAGCACCTGATCAAGGTCGGTGGCGATTTCAGCCAGTACCAGATCCGGTTCATGACGTTCGGGCCTCGTGGCATCGCGCAGGGGCTGCGTGACGACCCGAACACGACCGCCGACGAGCGCAAGACGCTTCGCGAGCGGTTCGGCTCGGTCAACTTCTACGGCTTCGATTACAACGGGGTAAACTACGACGGCGCGTTCGACGACTCGACGAAGCTCGAAGGGCCGCGCAAGCCGCGCACCTACAGCGCGTTCGTCCAGGACAAGATCGAACTCGGCGACCTCGTGCTGAACCTCGGTCTCCGCTACGATGGCTTCGACCCGAACGGGCTCGAGCTGAAGGATATCAGCAAGCCGTTCCAGGGCGGTACGGATCCGCTTGATCTGGACGAGGGCGACTTCCAAGCCGCTCAGCGTACGGACGAGATCAGCCCGCGCCTCTCGGTCGCGTTCCCGGTGACGGATCGGACCGTCTTCTTCGCGAACTACGGTCGGTTCCTGCAGAAGCCTGACCTGCAGAACCTGCAGTCGGGTCGCGAGTTCTACCGCTACATCGCCAGCGGTGATGTCGGTGCGGCTGCGACCACGCCGAACCCGAACCTGCGTCCCGAGAAGACCACCTCGTACGAGTTGGGCGCTCGGCAGCAGTTGGGCAACGTGGCGGCGCTGTCGGTGACCGGGTACTTCAAGGAGACCCGCGACCTGATCCAGACGCTCAACGTCGTCGCCCAGCCCCGCGAGTACATCACGCTGGTCAATACGGACTTCGGCACCACCAAGGGTCTCGATTTCGTGCTCGACCTCCGTCGGACGCACTACCTGCAGGCGTCGCTCAACTACAGCCTCTCGCTGGCTGAGGGAACCGGGTCGTCGGCGGCTTCGGCCTTCAACGTCGCCTGGGTCCGTGGGATCAACCCGCGCTTCACCGCGCCGCTGGACTACGATCAGCGTCACACGGGCTCGATCCTGCTCGACTTCCGCTCGGGTCGCAACGAAGGGCTGATGCTCAACGGGATGCGGCCGTTCGAGAAGACCGGCCTCAACCTGCTGTTCTCCTTCAACAGCGGTCGGCCTTACACGCAGCGCTCGTCATTCAACCCGTTTATCGGCGGTCAGCCGGGCGGCGCCCCGGTCGTCAGCCGGGTCAACGGAGCCAGCGGGCCGTGGAGCTTCCGGTTGGATGGCCGGCTCGACCGGTCGTTCAAGGTGGGTCCGGTGGATCTGAACGCCTACGTCTGGGTGCAGAACCTGCTGGACAACGACAACGTCACCGGCGTCTATGACGCGACCGGCGAGGGCAACAACTCTGGGTACTTCAGCACCCCGGAAGGTGCGGCCGCTATCACCAACGCCGCCTCGACCATCGCCACGCGGACCCAAGGAGCTGTCTCCCA
The DNA here is from genome assembly GCA_038233775.1 of Bacteroidota bacterium. Classification (GTDB taxonomy): domain Bacteria; phylum Bacteroidota; class JBBSVG01; order JBBSVG01; family JBBSVG01; genus JBBSVG01. The sequence goes on from JBBSVG010000622.1 coordinate 2,313, forward strand.
GACGGACGCGGCTCAGCTCTACACCGACGCCTTCCGCTATCGTGAGGCGACGACGGGCAACTACGGGATTCCCCGGC
>JBBSVG010000623.1:0-2386 GCA_038233775.1 Bacteroidota bacterium
CTACGGAATGTGGTCGTTCCGCAGCGTCGCGCCTGACGTGATCGCGCGGCATTTTCGTCGGGTCGATGAGCGGCACTTGGAGATCCTGCCGGCGTACCGCAACCGGGTTCGGTTCGAGCGGATGAACCTGACGCAGCCGGGCGGGTTCCCGCCGCCGGGCTCGGTCGATGTGATCCTCTGCCGCAACGTGACGATCTATTTTGCCGATCCGGTCATCGCGACGCTGACGGCCCGCTTCCACGAGGCGCTGATCCCCGGCGGCTGGCTGCTGATGGGCGACGTCGATCCGAGTCCGCTGCCCTACGCCCCGTTCGAGCGGGTGATCTTCCCCGGCACCGCGCTCTACCGCCGCCGCTCGGCTCCGCTCCCGGTTCCATCGAAGCCGACTTGGACCGCGCCGGCGCCCCACCTTCCGGCGCTCGCACCGACGGCGGTGCAGCCGGTGCCCGAGCCGACTCGGGCCAACCTCGCCGCGCTGGAAGACCTGGCGAAATCGGCCACTGCGAGCTTGGCGACGCGGTTCGAAGCGTCGTGGCGGGCGGCGCTGGTCCGGGTGGATCGGCACGACCTGGGCACCGCGCGGGAACTGCTCGACCAAGCGCTGTCGCTCAACCGGAACCGGTTCGAGCCGCATTGGGTCGCGACGCTGCTGGCCCAAACGCTCGACGACACCGCTGCCGGAGCCGAAGCCGCCCGCCGAACGCTGTATCTGGAGCCCGATTTTGCCCCGGCGCATCTGGCTCTGGCGATGTTTCGCGTCCGGGCCGACGACAGACCGGGTGCTCGGTCGTACTTTCACTCGGCGCGCAACCTGGTCTGCGCCCTGCCCGGTGACACGCCGATGCCGCTTGCGCCGGGGCTGACGGCCGGACACATCTGCGAGGTGGCCGGGTTCTATCTGGACGACGAAGCGGAGGCACCGTGACCGAAGACGCGATCCTTCACCGCCGCGCCGACCGGCTGGCCCGACCCGAGCGCGCCGACGAGCACCAGGCGACCATGGGAATGGCTGGCAACCGCTGGTTGGTTGTCCACGTCAGCGCCGGTCACCGGGCGGCTGTGCCGGTCGCCGAGATTGAGTCGGTGCTGACGCTCGTCGGCGGCGACGCGCTCGATCCGGGCGCACCGGGCATCGTGACGCCGCTGATCGGTGCGCCGCCGTACGTCGTCGGGCTGCTGCCGGTGCAGGGCGCCATCGTGACGGTGCTCGATCTGGCCCGACTGCTCGGCCTCGATCCGGGCAACGCCGACGAGAGCTACGCGCTGCTGATCCCGCTCGCTCGCGGCCGGGTCGCCGTTCGGGTGCAACAGGTCGAGTCGCTGCTCGAACCGGTCGCGCTCGACCCGGTGCCAGCGGGCGCGGCGACCCACGTCACCGGGCTCGTTCCCGGCATCGGTCCGCTCCTCGCGCTCCGATCCCTCGTCGAAGACCCGCGCTGGGTCGTCGATCTCGCCCTCTGAGCCGTCTTACCTCCAACTCCGGAAACCTCGATCATGGCACAGAGCACCCCTTGGCGGCAATCGCTGCGGACTCGGTTGGCGACCATCATGGTGCTGGCCTCGCTCATCCCGATGCTGATTCTGGCCGGGCTGGCCTACTTTCGAGCGCAAGGCATCCTGCGCGACGATTTCCGCGACCGGCTCGATGCGATCATCCACCTAAAGGAAGACAACGCCCTGACCGACATGACGATCCGCAACGAGGAGGTCGTCTTGCTCGGGCGCAACCCGACCCTCATCGCCGCCATGACGGGCAACGACCCGACGGTGACGGAGCGGACTGTCGAGGGTATGCGCGCCCGGATCGCCACCGGCGCGTTCAGCCTGTTCGACGCGACCGACCGCAATGGCCGGATCGTCCTCTCCTCGTCCACCGACCGGGTCGGCCAGAGCCTGGCCGCCGACCTGACCGTGCAGAAAGGCTTGCAGCAGGTGACGATTGGCGATATCTCGGTCGACGGCGAGGGCAACCTCATCCGCCGGATCGCCGTCCCGATCATCGACGCCCGCACCGGGACGACGCTTGGGGTGCTCGTGGCGACGAACGTCGGTCGCTTGCTGCGCGAGATTCTGGAGAGCCACGATGGGATCGGGCAAACCGGCGAGACGTACCTGGTCGGCGGTGACAACCGTCCGATCACCCGGCTGCGCGGCTCGATGGGCTCGGGCCGGACGATGACCTCGCCGGTGGTGCTCCATGCCCGGCGCAACGGCGAGGAGAACGCGTCCATCGACACCTACCTGAACTACGCCGGGCGCGAGGTGATCGGCGCGACGGCTTACCGGAAGATGCGCGAGAAGCTCGGCGTCGATTGGCTGCTCGTGGCCGAGGTCGAGACCGACGAAGCGCTCGCCCCGGCCATCGCCCTGCGCAATGCGCTCATCC
>JBBSVG010000624.1:0-2379 GCA_038233775.1 Bacteroidota bacterium
CCGGTCCCGCCGCCCGACCCGTTTGTTCCGGTCGGGCGGCGTCTTCTTTAGTCGTCGCCTCGCAGCGCGGCGATGACTTGCACCTCAACCGAAGCGCCGCCGGCGAGCGGACCGGTCGGCACGACGGCCCGCGCCGGTCGGTGCCCGCCCATGACCGCCGCATAGGCCTCATTCACCTCCGGCCACGAGGCGAGATCGGCGACGTAGAGCGTCACCTGCACGATCCGGTCGAGCCCCGACCCGGCCGCTTCCAAGATCGCCTCGACGTGCTGCATCACCCGCGCCGTCTGCTGCCCGACGCTGCCCAGCGGCTCCGGCTGCCGGTCGGTCCGCACCGGCAACTGACCCGAGACGTACACCAGTCCGCCGTGGCTGATCGCTTGGCTGTAATGCCCCTTCGGCGCCGGGGCGCGGTCGGTCTGGACGATGGTCATAGCGATGAACGAGGAGCGATGGAAAGGCGCTTTCAGATTGATGATCGCGGATTGATGAGGGAGAAGAGAGCGATGAATGATGAGCGCGGAATGATGAAACGGCGGCGCGGCGCTCATTCTGGCTGACAGCCGATCTCCGTTCGTGGTGAGCTCGTCGAATCCATGAACGGAGCCGCCACCGCCGACCGCTTCCGTTCGCCTTTCTCTTGACGTAAGCTGATTACTGACGGCTGATAGCTGATAGCGAGCAGTCAGGACGAGCGGGCTGCTTGCCCATTGCTTTCGGTCGAGAGAAAATCGAGCAGCAGGGCGTTGATCCGGTCGGGGTGCTCGTGGTGGAGCCAATGGGTCGCGTCGTCGAGCGTGACGAGTTGGCCGTGGTCGCACATGGCGAGGCTGTCCGGCGCGAGTTCGGGGCCGAGAAACGTGTCCTTCATCCCCCAGATGAGCAACAGCGGCGGCGTGATGCGCGGATTTGTCGGCGGCGCGCCGGGCGCTTGCCGCAGCGCGCGGTAGTAGGCCACCATTGCCGTCAGCGCGCCGGGCCGACGCCAACTGTCCCGCAGCGAGGCCAGTTTCTCCGCCGAAAAAGTGCCGGGGTTGCTCGACCGGCGCAGGCTGCGGGCGAGCGCTTTCCCGTCCGCACGACCCAGCAGCCACTCGGGTAAGCGGGGAAGCTGGAACATCGCCATGTAGCGGCTGCGCTTGCGCTGTGCCGGGTTTTCCTTCAAATGCCGACGCATGACAGCGCCGTGTGGCGCGTTCAGCACGACCAGCCGTTCGGTCCGCTCCGGCGCCGTCGCCCCGAATCGCCAGGTCAGGACGCCGCCCCAGTCGTGGCCGACGACCGCGTGCGCCTTCGCCACCCCGGCCGCGTCGATCAGCCCGACGATGTCGGCCACCAGCGTCGCAACGCCGTAGGCCGCGACGCCGGTCGGCTTGTCGCTGCGGCCGTAGCCGCGCAGGTCCGGCGCCCAGACGCGGTAGCCCGCCCCGGCCAGCGCCGCGATCTGGGCCGACCAACTCTCGCCGTGCTCCGGGAAGCCGTGCAGCAGCAACACGAGCGGCCCGTCGTCAGGTCCGGCCTGGATCGTCGACAGGCGAATCCCGTTGGTCTCGACCGGCTGAACGGTGAACGACGTTTCCATGACGAACGCTCCGGTTAGTGGGCGACGTGGAGCGCGTGATCGACCTTCATGCAGCGATCCATCACGACTTCCAGCCCGGCGGCCCGCGCCTTCTCGGCTGCATCGTCGTTCGTGATGCCCATCTGCATCCAGATCACTTTGGCGCCGACCTGGATCGCTTGGTCCACAATCGGCCCGACGGTCTCGGACGGGCGGAAGATCTGGACGATTTCGGGCGGCTCGCCGGGTATGTCGGCCAGCGTCGGGTAGGCGTCGCGGCCGAGCACGGTTTCATACGTCGGCGTGACCGGGATGAGGTCGTAGCCGGCGCCGATCAGGTAATGGCCGACGGCGTTGCTCTCCGATTCGGCCCGGTCGCTGAGTCCGACCGAGGCGACGCGGTGGTAGGTTTTGAGAATCTCCGTCGGGGTCATGGGTGCTCCTGAACCGGTTTGAGCAACAAGTCTTGAAAGTCGAACGAGAAATCGGTGCTGGTCGAGGCGGCGGCCATTTTGGCTTGATCGATCTTGCCATCGGGCGTGAGCGAGAACGTCAGGAACGCATCGGCCCTGTTCTCCCGGTCGCGCCAGCGGACCCAAAACGTGTCGTGCTGCCAGTGGCTCAGGTCGCCGACGAACGACGGCGTCTGGCTGAACGTCATCACCAAATGGTCGCCTTCGAGCTTCAACGCCACGTCGCCATACCAGCGGTCGCGGTACGTCCCGGCGTAAGTTGCCAACCGCAGCGACGGACCGGAGGTCGAGTCGCGGCTGAGCCGGGCGGTGCGCTCTTTGGCCTCGCGCTCGGTCACGCCGACC
>JBBSVG010000625.1:0-2378 GCA_038233775.1 Bacteroidota bacterium
GTCTTGAGACGCGTTGAAGTCGGCTACCAGTTTTTCAATTATTTCCTGGAGGCGGCCGCCCATGGCATGCCACCACTCGATCTTTACACGCCCCTGCGCGAACGCAGGTGCCGTGACGCCCACCGCGACAACGGCGACGATCAATCCCAAGACCAAGCGACGTAGCTGGCGAAACAGCTGGCTTTTGCTTTTGACTGACATGCTATTCACTCCATCTCTGGTTGAAAGATACCGACGGGTGTGTGTCGGCGACACGGCTCGAACTTTGCTAGACCTCGATGTGCAATCGTACAGGATATGATCATTTGTACAACAGATCTTTTGGATGAATTCCGAGCAAAGCCTTTCCATACGCGCTGCGTGGCTGGCCTATGTGGGCGGGCACACGCAAGAGCAAATCGCAAAGCGGCTCCGGGTGTCCCGCATCAAGGCGCAGCGGCTCATCGCTGCGGCCACGCAAAACGGACTGGTCAAGTTCTTCGTCGAGGGCGTTCCGGCCGACATCCAGCCGGGCACGGAAGGGCGCATCTTGCAGGAGTTGATCGACCAGTACCGCGAGTACCAGCAAGCAGGCATCCACGAATCACGCGACAATCTGGCGAAGTCGTTCGGTTGCCGTGCGGCGATCAAGACGGGTCAGCGCTTGACGGTGCCCGAGATGCGCTCGCTGATCGACCAACTGTTCGCCGCCGAGATGCCCTACGTTTGCCCCCACGGCCGCCCGACGATCATCAAAATCTCCGTCGACGAACTCGACAAACGCTTCGGCCGCACCTCTTAATTTTTTGATATGGTCTCCCTTCGGTCGCCTGTAGCTTCCTGACCGCGAGGTTGATGCAAGGCTAATCTCCGTTCGTGGTGAGCTTGTCGAATCCATGAACGGCGCCACCGAACCCAGCGAACCCGCATTCGACGGCGCCGCCGCGCCCGGCGAACCCGCATTCGCCGCCGCCACCGAACCCAACGAAACCGTGTTTGGCTGATCCGATGACCGGTCCCGACCCGAACGAGCCGCACCCGATGGCAGGGTTTCCGCAGGTCTGTTTCATCCGAAACACCGTCCAGAACCCCAACATTATCGTCGGCGAGTACACCTACTACGACGACCCGGACGATGCGGCGGGGTTCGAGCGGAACGTGCTGTATCACTTCCCGTTCATCGGCGACCGGCTGATTATCGGCCGCTTCTGCGCGATTGCTCGGGGCGTGCGCTTCATCATGAATGGGGCGAATCACCCGATGGACGGCTTCTCAACCTACCCGTTCTGGATCTTCGGCGGCGGTTGGGAGCAGTCGGCGCCCGAGCCCGGCACGCTGCCGTTTCGCGGCGACATGGTGATCGGAAACGATGTCTGGATCGGCTACGAAGCGCTGCTGATGCCCGGCGTGACGGTCGGTGACGGCGCGATCATCGCCGCCTGCTCGGTCGTGACGGCCGATGTCGCGCCGTACACGGTCGTTGGTGGCAACCCGGCGCAACCGATTCGGACCCGCTTTCCTGAACCGACTGTCGCCGCGCTGCTCGGGCTGTCGTGGTGGAACTGGCCCGCCGACAAGATCGGCCGCAACCTCGACGCGATCCGCTCGGCCGACCTCGACCGGCTGCGCCGCGCGATCTGACTTTCTCGCCCCGACATGACCTTTCCCCGCTGCTCGCTGTTCCGCCGTTGCGCGATCCTCGTCGCGCTGTTGATGCTGTCGTTGAGCGCGCCGGTTCGGGCGCAGGTGGCCCCGGCCGAGGCGCGGCGACAGCTCATCGCGTTGCAGATTCCGTTCACCACGTCGGCCTTTTTGGGCTGTGCGCGGGAGAGCGATCTGGTCGCCGTCAAGCTGTTCCTCGCCGCCGGGATGAACCCCGACGCTGCGGATGATGACGGCAACACGGCGCTGATTCTGGCCGCCGAGCGCGGCCACGAGGGCGTGGTGAAAACGCTGCTGCCGATGCACGTTGGGCTCGACCGGGCGAACCGGACCGGCGAAACCGCACTCATCGCCGCTGCTCGGGCTGGTCGCCTAAAGCTGATCGAACTGCTGCTCGAAGCCGGGGCCGACGGCGACGGGCGTTGGACGGACGGCAACCGCTCCCGCTCGGCGCTGACGGCGGCCGTTGCGGCGAATCAACCGGCCATCGTCCGGGCGCTGCTGGCCCACGGCGCGACCGTCCGGCCGAGCGATGGGCTGGGCGATGCGTTTTTGCAGAGCGTTATGTCGGGCGACGTGCCGATGGCGAGCGCGTGGCTGCGGGCCGGCGCCTCGGCCGACACGAGGGCGGGCGCGTCGGGCGCTCCGGCGTTGAGCCTGGCGATTCGGTTCAACCGCCCGGCGCTGGTCGATCTGCTGCTCGAGCGCGGCGCCGATCTCCGCCTTGGGTCGAAAGA
>JBBSVG010000626.1:0-2375 GCA_038233775.1 Bacteroidota bacterium
CGCTCGCATTCCTGCGCGATCTGGCCGCGCTGACGGGTCCACTCAGCGACCAGATTCCGGAGCTTGAGGTGCGGCCCGACCGAATCTTCCGCATCCACCGCGACGTGCGCTTCTCGAAAAGTAAGCTGCCGTATAAGACGCACATCGCGGCCCAATTGCCCGCTCGCGGCAGCTTCGAGAAAGGTCACACGCCGGGCGCGTACCTGCACATCGAGCCGGGCGAGTTGTTTCTCGGCGTTGGATTGTACGAACCGAGCCGCGACCAATTGGCCCGGCTGCGGACGGCGATCTCGACCGATCCGGCGCCCTTTCTCGACGCGACCGCCTCGCCCGAAGTGACGGCGCTGTTCGGCGGACTTCACGACGAGCGGCTGACTCGGGCGCCGCGCGGGTTCGATCCGGCCGACCCGATGATCGACGCGCTGCGGTTGAAGCGGTTCTTTCTCGCCCGCTCGCTGCCCGAATCGGCCGCGCTCGGTCCGGGATTGGTCAAGCTGACCATCGAGACGCTGACGGCGGCCCGACCGCTGATCGGCTGGTTGCTCGACACACTTGGCGACCCGAACGGCGAGGACGACCGTGGCTGACCAAGCGCCGCTACAGCATCTGCACACCTTTCCGTGCGCCCAATGCGGGGCCAATCTGGCCTACCGTCCGGGCACGGCCGAGTTGGAATGTCCGTACTGCGGCTTCCGCCAACCGGTGCCGACGACCGAGGAACTGATCGAAGTTCGGGCCGCCGACGCCGAACTCGATCTCGTCCAAGCGCTCCGCTCGCTGCCCGATTCGGAGGTCTGGACCGACACCGGCCAAACGGTTCAATGCCAGACCTGCGGCGCCGTGACCGCGTTCGCCGACGCCCAAACGGCCGGTCGTTGCGTCTTCTGCGGCTCGCCGCAGGTCATCCCGCAGACGAGCGTCGAGCGGCGGATTCGGCCCGCGTCGCTGGTCCCGTTCACGCTCGACGACGGCGCGGCCCGAACGCGCTACACCGCTTGGCTGGGCAGCGGCTGGTTTCGGCCGAACGACCTGCAAAAAGTCGCGCGGTTGGACAAGCTGGTCGGGATCTACATCCCGTTCTGGACCTTCGACGCCCACTCGGAAGCGCGTTGGTCGGCAGACGCCGGGTATTATTATTACACGACCGAGCAATACCGCGATGGCAACGGCAACACGCAGACGCGGCAGGTGCAGCACGTCCGCTGGGTGCCGACGGGCGGGCACCGGGCGGACGATTTCGACGATACGCTCGTCGGCGCCAGTCACGGGTTGCCGCGTCCGCTGCTCGACCAAGTCGCGCCGTTCGACACGACGGCGCTCGTTCCGTATCAGGCGCACTATTTAGCCGGTTTTCAGGCGGAAGCGTATCAGGTCGATCTCCCGGCGGCTTGGCAGATCGGCGAGGCACAGATTCGGGGCGAGATCGAGCGGCGTTGCTCGGGCGACGTGCCGGGCGACACGCAGCGGAACCTGCGGGTGCAGGCGAACCTGAGCGACCTGACGTTCAAGCATGTCCTGCTGCCGGTGTACGTCTGCGCCTACCGCTACGGCGACAAGGTCTATCGCGCGGCGGTCAACGGGCAGACGGGCAGCGTGACCGGCGAGGCGCCGCTGTCGTGGGTCAAGATTACGCTCGCCGTCTTGCTCGGGCTTGCAATCCTGGCGCTCGTGCTCTACTTCCGACAGAACGCGAACTGACCGCTCACCACCATTGGTGCGACGGCAGCGTCCGCTGGAACAACAGCGGCCACTCGCACGAGGCGGCGTCGGTTTCTTCGACCTGGCGGAGCAACGTCCGTCCAGCCCGAAGGCTGACAATCAGCGCCCCGACGAGCGCCAGCAGCGAGGCGACGGAGACAAACAGCAGCAGGGACATCATAACACACCTTTCCCGACGAGGATGCCGGACGGGCTCGGGCGGGGCCGCTGAGAGCGACCAGGGAGGCGGGGGGTTGCGTCAGCCGCCGAGCGATTGTGTTGATTCGAGACAATCGCCGCGCCAGCCGGTGAAAAGTCGCGCCGAAGCCGGAAATCCCGACCCCGCAAGCGGTCGGCGGGCTATTGACGGAACAATTCTCACCGCCGACTGTCTCAAATCGCTACGATCTCGCGGCCGATCAGCTGGGTTCGTCGTCCGACTCGATCAGCGCCCGCAGCTTCGGCGGGGCGACGCCCAAATAGGCTTGCCGGACGTGCGCCGCCAGTTCGTCGTCGTCCACGCGGTCGAGCCACAGCCCGATCCAGCCGCTCTTGCCGAATATCAAGAATTTCTGCGCGCGCGCCCCGCGCCTCAGCTGGCGAACAAGTGCATTGCAGCAGTGGGCATGCGGTCGACCATGCAGAGCGGGGCCCGGTCCTGCCTCGATCATGCCAGA
>JBBSVG010000627.1:0-2365 GCA_038233775.1 Bacteroidota bacterium
CGGGTTGACATCGTCGGCCGCCGGGGCGTATGTTTGTTGATCTTTCCCCACGCGGACCCGCCTTTCCATGCCGACCCAACCCGACCGGCGCCGACTGGTTTACTTGCTCCTGCTCGTCGCCGGGGCGGCGGTCGTTGCGCTTGGGTCGGCTGCCTTAACGCTGCATTTCCGCCCCATCCCGGCGCCGATAGTCGCCCCAGCCGATCCCGCCATGCTCGCGACCGAGCGGCGGCTCGACCAGTTGGCGGCCGAGTTGACCGAGTTGCAAGGCTACAACGACCGACTCCGCACCGCCCTCGGCGGTCGCTCGGCCGACGGCGTCCCGGCCCGCGATCTTCCGGAAGCGTCGAGTCAGAGCGGTCGGCGCGGCGCTGGCGAGGACGCCGCCGATTTCTCACTCGACGGCTCGCCTGCTGCCCGTGAACGCCGCCGCCGCTCGGCCCAGCGCGACCTGCGCCGGGCGCTCGACGACACCGAGAACGATCCGGCCGCCGCTGCCGCGTCCAGTCCCGACGATGAGACTGCCGCCCGCGAACCGGCGCCCGACCGCGATCTGGCCCGGATCGCTGCCCGCTGGGACGCCCGCACCGCCGACGCCGCCACGGCGCTCGACCTCGGTTTTCCGGCCCCGGCGCCGGTGCTTGGCGTTGTGACGCGCGGATTCGATCCGGCCGCCGGGCATTATGGCATTGACTTCGCAGCGCGGGTCGGCCGCCCGGTTGAGGTGGTCGCCGACGGGGTTGTGATCTTCGCCGACTGGACCGCCGAGCAGGGCAACATCATCGTCGTGCAGCACCCCGGCGGCTATCTCAGCGCCTACTGGCACAACCGGACGCTGTTGAAACGGGCCAGAGAGCGGGTTCGGCGCGGCGATCTGATCGCCGAGAGCGGCGACACCGGCCGAACGAGCACCGGACCGCATCTGCATTTTGAACTGTGGCGGGCCGGGGTTGCGCTCGATCCGAGCCGCTATCTGCTGCTGTCGGGCGCGGCGGCAAATCGGGCCGGGTAGGCGGGAAAGCGGGACGCCAACGGTGAGAAAGCAACCCCTATGCTTGGTAGCGGCGAGTTGAACGGGCCGAGCAAGCGGACCGACGACGATCCCCGCTCCGAACAGGCCCGAGCGCTGCACGCGACCGGACCGTACTTGGGGATCGGGCTGGAGTTGGCGGCGACGCTGGCGCTCTTCACCCTCGGCGGCGCGTGGCTCGACCGGCGCTTCGGTCTGACGCCCTGGCTGACGATTGCGGGCGCCGTGCTCGGCATCACCGGCGCGGGTCTGACGCTGATGCGGTTGGTTCAGCGGCTTGACGAAAAGACCGCCGAGCGGAAACGCAAAGCGTCCAAATGACGGCGGCGGGGCGCTACGGGGCGCAGGTCATCGCGGCGACCGTCACGATGGCGGTCGGATTGGGTTTGGCAGCGATCATCGGCGTGCTCACACCGCCGACGGCTCGCGGCGCGGTGGCCGGCTTGCTGGTCGCCGTGGGGAATGCCGCCCTCGCGTATCTGGCCCTCTGGTTGGGTCGCGGCGGCTCGGATGTCCGCTTCTACTTGGCCTTCTTCGGCGGGTTCGGCGTGCGGACGGTGATCGTGCTCGGGATCGTGGCGGCGCTGCTGGTCAAGGCGAAGCTCGATCCGCACGGACTGGTGTTCGGACTGCTCGTCGGCTGGATCGTTTACACCGCGCTGGAGTTGTTGTACCTCGCCGGATCGGGATTGCCCGGTCGGCGCGGCGAGAAGAGAAAGTAAAGTTCAACCCAACCCCATCGTGATGCCGTTGACCGTTCGTCACCTCCGTCTGCTGATCGTCGCCCTGCTGTTCGCCGTCGTCGGTTCGGCCTCGACCGGTCGGGCGCAGGACGCCGCCGCCGTCGATTCCGTCGCCCAAGGGACCGAGATCGCCCGCACGATTGCGGCGGCGGTGGCGCCCATCGGCGCGGAGAAGCCGCAGGGCGTGCCGATTGTCCACCACATCACCAATTCGGACGAGATCGAGATCGAGGTGCCGCTCGGCCACGCGATCCATATTCCGCTCGCGCCGCACTTCAACATCGCCGGTTTTCCGCTCGGGATCACGAAGCACGTCGTGATGATGTGGATCGCCGCGCTGCTGATGCTGATCGTGCTGCCGCTCGCCGCTCGTCGCTACGATCCGAAGTCCAGCGCACCAAAAGGCAAGCTGTCGAACTTGGTCGAGACGTTCGTCCAGTTCATCCGCGACGAACTCGTGCTGCCGAACATCGGCAAGGAAGGGCACAAGCTGATGCCGTTCTTCCTGACGGTGTTCTTCTTCATCCTCTTCTGCAACCTGCTTGGCCTGATCCCGTTCTTCTCGACCGCCACCGGCAACGTCAACGTGACC
>JBBSVG010000628.1:0-2365 GCA_038233775.1 Bacteroidota bacterium
CCCCGGCCTCTCTTACGACTCGACGCTGGCCCGGACGTACCACGCCTCGACGCTCGATCCGACTGCCGCGACGCCCGTAACGGCGACGGCGAATCAGACGACAAGCAGTGTCAACATCACGTTCCTGCGTGGCGGCTCGATCAGCGGCACCGTCAGCGGACCCAACGGCGCCGCATCGAGCGGGGCGATCTACGCCTATCAGCCCGACAACGGGCTCGGCACCGGGTTCAGCTTCCAGTTCGCCGGGATCGGCGCCGACGGCAGGTTCTCGCTGAACGGTCTTGTCTCGGGCGCCTACATCTTGATCTTTTACCCGGCGGGGCCAAGCAATGGGGGCGACTCGACTCTCGTCCAGACGTTCTACAACGGCGCAGCCACGGCCCAGACCGCCACACGCGTCACCGTCACGGCGCCGAACGCGGTGCAGAATCTCGCCTTCCGCGTCGATGCCGGTGGCTACATCGCCGGGACGGTGCGGACCAGCGACGGCCAGCCGGTCGATGGCAACACCACCGTCGCCAGCGTAACGGTGTTCTCGGCCGACGGCGGCCAGGCGGCCGATGCCGAGGCGAACGATGTCGGTCGCTACCGGCTCGGCCCGGTTCGGGTCGGGATGTACACGGTTCGGGCGACCCTCGTCGCTCAGCCGACCGGCGAGGGCAACCTGCTGACCGATTTTCCGTTTGTTTATTATCCCAACACGTTCGGTCGCCGGGCGGCGACGCCAGTGGCCGTCGCGCTCGGCCAGACGACGGCCGGCATCGACCTCGCCTTCGTGCGCGGCGGTCGGGTCAACGGCACCGTCACCAGCGCCGCTGGCGACCAACTGCCGACGACGCTGAAGCTCTACACCTCTGCCGGCCAAGACGTGTTCGACGACGAGGTGTCCAGCAACATCGCCGACGGGCTGACCTTCGTCGGGGCCTACCGGGCCTTTTTGCCGGTCGGTTCGTTCACCCTCGCTGCGCTGTCCGTCTCGGCCCCACCGCCGATTGTCCCGGCTGCGCTGAACAACCTGCGGCTGACGTATTTGGGCAACAGCGCGACGCTGGACGGGTCGCGCTCGTTCGCCGTGACGGCTGGCTCGGACCAGCAACTGCCGCCGATTCAGCTCGCGACCGCGTCCGGCTCGATCAGCGGCACCGTTCGGGTCAACGGTCAGCCGTACACCCAATCGCCCGGCAGCGACGGCGAGGTGTTCGTTTTCCTGTTCGCCTACGACGGCATCGGCTACGTCCAGAAAGCGGCGCTGCTGAACCCGCTGACCGGGACTTACCAGATTGCTGGGCTCGCGCCGGGTCAGTACCGCGTCCGGTTGATCAACCCGTTCGAGTTCAGCTTCCTCTCGTCGTTCACCGTGTCGAGCGTGTTCTACCCGAACGCGGCCGCCCCGGTCGGGCTCGATGTGCTCGCGTCGCCGCTCGCCGCGCCGACCGGGGCGCAACTCGTGACGGTCGGCGCGGGCGACACGCCGAACATCGATTTCGGCGTCACGACGGCAGTCGGCGACGATCCGGCCGCGCCGGGCGCGTTCGCCCTGCGGCAGAACAGCCCGAACCCATTCAACCCGACGACGGCGATCCGCTATCGGCTCTCGGCCGTCGGCAAAGTCAAACTGGAAGTCTTCGACGCGCTCGGTCGCCGGGTCCGCACGCTCGTCGATGCGACCCAACCGGCCGGTGAGCATCAGGTGGCGTTCGACGCGACCGGACTCGCCAGCGGGATGTATCTCTATCGGCTCGAGGCCAACGGCGGCTCGCTCGTGCGCCGAATGATGCTCGTCCGCTGAACCCGGTTTTACGGCAGAACACGCGGGCGGCGGGGGAGACCTCGCCGCCCGTTTGGCGTTCGGGCGGTTGCGGCGGTCGGGCGCCGGGCCGTATCTTGCCGAGAAATCCCGCTCCCATGACCGATCCCACGCCGTCCCCGCGACCGCGACCCGCCGAGCGCCAGCCCGTCACCGACAGCGGCATCGCCATCGACCGCGTCTATGGTCCGGCCGACGGCGAGCAGCCCGGCCGGTTCCCCTACACGCGCGGCGTCCAGCCGACGATGTACCGGGGCCGACTGTGGACGATGCGGCAGTACGCCGGGTTCGCCACCGCCCAAGCGTCGAACGCCCGCTACCGCTACTTGCTCGAGCAAGGGACGACCGGCCTCTCGGTTGCCTTCGACCTGCCGACGCAGATCGGCTACGACCCGGATCACCCGCTCGCCGCCGGCGAGGTCGGCAAGGTCGGCGTCTCCATCGCCAGCCTGTGGGACATGCGGACGCTGTTCGCCGACATCCCGTTGGCGAGCGTGACGACCTCGATGACGATCAACGCGACCGCCGCCATCCTGCTCGCGCTCTATGTCGCCGTCG
>JBBSVG010000629.1:0-2353 GCA_038233775.1 Bacteroidota bacterium
ACCGACGAGATCAAGCGCCGAATGCTGCTCCAAGCCGATTCGGGCGACTACGACGTGGTCATTACCGAGATCGGCGGGACGGTTGGTGACATCGAGAGCCTGCCGTTTCTCGAAGCCGTCCGGCAGCTCAAGCTCACGCTCGGGCGTCGGGCGATGCTGATTCACCTGACGCTCGTGCCGTACATCGCCGCCGCGAAGGAACTGAAGACCAAGCCGACGCAGCACTCGGTCAAGACGTTGCAGGAGATCGGGTTACAGCCGGACATGCTCGTTTGTCGGACCGAGAAACCGCTGCCGAAAGAGGTCCGGCGGAAGATCGGGCTGTTCTGCAACGTCCCGACCGAATCGGTGATCGAGGCGCGGGATGCCCGTTCGATCTATCAAGTGCCGATCATGCTCCGCTCGGAACGAATCGGCGACCGCGTCGTCGCCCGGCTCGGGCTCAAACCGACGACAAAAACCGACATCTCCGACTGGACGGCTCGGGTCGAGCGGATCATCAACCCCGGCGGTGGTCGGGTCGAGATCGCGCTCGTCGGCAAGTATACCGAGTACGAAGACGCCTACAAGTCGATTCTCGAAGCGTTCATCCACGCGGGCGTTCATCACGACGTCAAGGTCGATCTGAGGCTCGTTCGGGCCGAGGATCTGACGCCGGAGAACGCGATTGCGATGCTCGAAGGCGTCCACGGGCTGCTCGTCGCGCCCGGTTTCGGCGAGCGCGGGGCGGAAGGGAAGATCGCCGCCATCGGCCATGCGCGGACCAGCGGACTGCCGTTCTTCGGCATCTGTCTGGGGATGCAGATGGCCGTCGTCGAGGTCGCCCGACACGTCGCCGGGCTGAAACACGCCCACTCGACCGAGTTCGTCCCGCGCTCCAAGCATCCGGTGATCGACCTGATGACCGGTCAGAAATTGGTCCTCGACCGCAAAGGCGGGACGATGCGCCTCGGCGCCTACCCGTGCGTGCTGCAACCCGACACCAAAGCGCTGGCGGCCTACGGCTCGAACGTGATTCAGGAGCGGCACCGGCACCGCTACGAGTTCAACAACGCCTACCGCGAGCCGCTGCGCAAGGCCGGACTCGTCTTCAGCGGCCTGTCGCCGGACACGAAGCTGGTCGAGATCGTCGAACTGCCGGAGCATCCGTACTTCATCGGCGTCCAGTTCCACCCGGAACTCAAGAGTCGGCTGACGGCGCCGCACCCGCTGTTCGTCGGCTTCGTCGGCGCCGCGCTCGACCATCAGGCCCGCACCGCGCCCGCCGACAGCGACACCGCGCCCGCACTTGCCCCGCCGCCGCACCCAACCGACGCCGCGCTCGACCAAGCCACCCGGCTCGACGCCACCGGCGGCCCCAGCGCCCGCGTTCGCCGCGAACAAGCCGTCGCACCGGGGGTGGAGTAGTTGGCGCGAAATCGGCACCCCTCAAGATGTCGCCAAAGCTTCTGGAGAGTTTTATGACCTACACCCACGCGCCGGTCGTCGAGGCGCTGATCGATATTCAGGTCACGCCCCGAGCTGGGCTCTCGGCGCTCGATCTCCTGGCTGCGTTGCATCCGACGCTGCGGGACGATTATCCTGAGGTGCAGGAGCTTCCGCCGACCCCGCCGGGCGACCCCTCGATCATGCCCATCTTTCAGTTTGGATTAGCGAATGGCTTTCTTGGCGGAGCGCGCTATCTGAGTGCCGACCGTCGCCGTCTGGTCCAAGTACGGTTGAACGGATTTTCCTTTCACCTGCTTTGTGAACCTGACGCTGAGGAGCGTCGTTATAACAAGTGGGACGTGCTGCGTGACGAAGCAAGAAGCCTGTGGGACATCTATCGCAAGATGGCTCTGCCTGAATCTGTCATCCGCGTGGGCCTTCGCTATATCAATCGGTTCGATCTGAGAGGCGAAAAAATCAGACTGTCTGACTATTTCGCGATCTTTCCTCAGCGCTCTGGGCTTCTCTCTGGGCAAGCGATTGCCAACTACGCATTACAGATGGTGCTGCCCCAAGCGGATATTCATGCGATGTTGGTGATCAATCAAGCGTTGGGACAGCCGAGGATGTCCGGAACAGCGTCGGTGGTGCTTGATTTGGATTTGTACCGTGACAGGGCGAACGGTCTCCTTGCCGAGGAAGACATCTGGCCTGTGTTGGAGGCGCTTCATACTCGAAAAAACGAGGCTTTCGAGGCGTGTATCACGGACCTGACCAGGGACTTGATCCGATGACACTCACTACTGATATTCAGCCGACCTACACCCGGCCGCAGATGGTCTTCGTATCGCAGACCACATCTGGGGTTGGCAGCGCAGGGATCCCGCTACTGACAACTGAACGTCCCTCGCGTTCTGCTTTTGCC
>JBBSVG010000630.1:0-2349 GCA_038233775.1 Bacteroidota bacterium
CGGTAGGCCGCACCGCGCCTGACGCACCAGCGCCCCGATCAGCTTTTCGGCTGATCGGGGCGAAGTGTTTTATCCCCTGTTGTCACCCTGAAAATCGTGAAGGATCTGAGCTTAGCCCCTTCATTTCATTCAGGGTGACAGACAAAGGCATTTTACGGTCGTCGGTTACGCCGGCACGTTGGCCGCTGCGAGCGCCTCGAAGAAGGCGGCGCTGGCGAGGATACCGCGTCGGTAGTTGCTCAGGTTGAAGTGTTCGTTCGGCGCGTGCAGGTTCTCGTCGTGCAGCCCAAAGCCCATCAGCACGCTCGGGATGCCGAGCAGGTCGAGGAACGTGTTGACGACCGGGATCGAGCCGCCCTCACGGGTGAAGATCGCCGGCTTGCCGTAGGCTTCCATCAAGGCGACCTGCGCCGCCCGGATGCCCGGATTGTCGGTCGGGACGATGCTCGGCTTGCCACCATGCAGCGGCCGAACCTCGACCTTGACGCCCGCCGGGGCCAGTTTTGCGACCTGCGCGGCGAACAAGCGGTCGATCTCGGCCGGGTCCTGATCGGGCACGAGTCGCATACTGATCTTCGCCATCGCCTTCGACGGCAGCACCGTCTTGGCGCCCTCGCCGGTGAAGCCGCCCAGAATCCCGTTGCACTCGAGCGTCGGTCGGCCCGAGAGCCGCTCCGGAATGGTGTAACCCGACTCGCCGAAATCGGTCGCCACGTCCAGCTCGCGCAGGTACGTGTCGCGGTCGAACGGCAGCTTGCGGTAGGCCGCTCGCTCGTCGTCGGTCAGGTCGCGGACCTTGTCGTAGAAGCCGTCGATCAGGATGCGGCCATCGGCGTCCTTCAACCCGGTGATGATGTTCGCAAGCGCCTCGATGGGGTTCTTCAACCCGCCGCCGAACGTCCCCGAGTGGAGATCGCCCTTTGGTCCGGTCACATGAACCTCCAAGTACGCCAGCCCGCGCAGCCCGTAGCAAATCGTCGGCAGCTCCGGCGCGTACATCGCGGTGTCGCTGATGAGCACCAGATCGGCGGCCAATCGGTCGCGGTGCTTGGTCAAAAACTCGGTCAAGTGGACCGACCCGATCTCCTCCTCGCCCTCGATCAGCAGCTTGACGTTGACCGGCAGCGACCCGTGGACGGCCAGCAGCGCCTCAAGCCCTTTAAGGTGGAGGAACAGTTGGCCCTTGTCGTCGGTCGCGCCTCGGGCGTAGAGCTTGCCGTCGCGGACTTCCGGTTCGAACGGCGGACTCGACCACAGCTCAATCGGATCGACCGGTTGCACGTCGTAATGCCCATAAACCAGCACCGTCGGGGCATCCGGGCCAGCGGCCAAGTGTTCGCCATAGACGACCGGGTGCCCGCCGGTCGGCAGGATCTCGACGGTCGGAAAGCCGATCCGCTCGATCTCCTCGGCCAGCCACTCGGCGCAGCGGACGACATCGGCGGCGCGGGCCGGATCGGTCGAGACCGACGGAATCCGTAGCAGCGCCTTCAACTGCTCAATGTACTCAGGCTCGTGCTCGGTGATGTACTGTCGGACGGCGGCATCCATCGAAAGCTCCTGTTCAGGGTTGGACTCGGGGTTTCCTGAAGATACGGCGCCATCGGTTCAACCCTCGATCTGCCCATGTTCCTGACGTTACCCAGCGGCGAGCGGTTGGCCTACGACCACCGCCCCGGCCTCAACGGCACGCTCGCGCTCTGGCTGCACGGCTTCAGCTCGTCGCGTCGCGGCGGCAAAGCGGTCACACTTGGGGCGCGGCTCTCGGCGGCCGGATACGGCTGGGCCGCGTTCGACTTTCGCGGCCACGGCGGCTCCGACGGGTCGCTGCACACGTTGACCGGCACGCGCCATCTGGAGGACGCGCACCTCGCGCTGACCGAACTCGGTCGCGACTACGACCGCATCGCGCTGATCGGCTCGTCACTCGGCGGCTGGGCGGCGGCGTGGACGGCGCTGCGGGCGGGCAGTCGCATCCACCGGTTGGCGCTGCTCGCTCCGGCGCTGCACCTGCGCGGCCAGCGACACGCCTTAGCGGCGGCCCAACTGGCCGGCTGGACCCAACTTGCCCCCGGTGCGGTCCGCTCGAAACGGCCCGATCTCGTCGCCGACCTGGAGCGCTACGACGAGGCCGAACTGACCCGGTCGCTGGCCGTGCCGACGCTGATCGTCCACGGGATGCGCGACACCGTTGTTCCGTGGCGCGGCTCGGTTGCCTTCGCCGAAGCGTGCAAGCAAAGCCGCGTTGAACTGCTGTTATTCAACGACGCCGACCACTCGCTCCAGTCACGATTGCCCGCCATCGGTGACGCACTGCTTGGCTTTCTCGCCCGCTAAATGGGCGGCGGC
>JBBSVG010000631.1:0-2348 GCA_038233775.1 Bacteroidota bacterium
CTATATTGCTCGGTGTTATCGATTGATAATAACAAGCTGCATACACCCCATTTCTAATCAAATCAAACGTACAAGCCATGCCGCGGTATAGCCGATGGACCGAATGGAGAAAACTATCAGATGAAGATTACATCCACATAAGTAGTGATGAGTATCAAGGTGCCGCTTGTTATGAACTCTCGGTAGCCGGTCCGCGAGGTGGTCGCCGTATGATTATATACTTGGGTAAAGCGACCAACCTTCGGTCTCGCATGTGGAGACATTCGGGTGTTCACTCTCATTTGCATGCAAATATTTCATACTTCACGGATGATCTAAATCTGACGCTCTTCTATCGATACAAGCGATTTATTGATGTTCGAAGCGCGGAAGCATTAGAGGCAGAATGGCTTCATAGGTATTGGGATGAATATCCCTATAACTCGCTACGACCTGCTCGATAGTTCGTGCTTTGCCTTTTGTCTTAAGTAGGGACAGCTCGATAGTGAGCTGTCCCTTACTGCCGTTTATGAAATCTGGAAGCCGTCTCTCCGTTCGTGGTGAGCCTGTCGAATCCACAACGGAGCCACCACCGCCGTCAGTCTGCAAACGCAGGACGAACGGATCTGTCGCCGGTTACTTCGGGCCGGTCCAGACGACGATCCCGTGGGCGGGCACCTCGACCGTCCACGTCGCGCCGGTCAGCGTGGCGTTGCGACCGGTCATGCCGTCGGTCAGCGTTGCGCCGCGCAGCCATGCGGGCACCGGAACCGTGATCGTCTGCGGCGTGTCGCGGCGGTTCAGCACGACGACGGCCCGCTCGCTGAACAAGCAGCGCAGGAAGCTCCAGCTATCGGCATCGACGGCAAGCGTGCGGAAATCGCCGTCGCGCAGCACCGGATGGTCGCGCCGAAGCTGAACCAGCGTCGTGATCCGTGATTTGACCGAGCGCTCGGCGGCGGTGAGTTGCCCGCCGAAGCGCATCATCCGACGGTTGTCCGGGTCGCCGGCGCCGGTCATGCCGACCTCGTCGCCGTAGTAGATCGTCGGCACGCCGGGCAGGGTCAGGATCAGCCCGTGCGCCTGAACGAGCTTGTCGTAGCTCGACGGGTGATCGACCTGAATCGTCTTCTGCCAGCCGAGTTCGGTGCTCGAAATGCCCGGTTCGAGGTCACCGTCGGCCATCGCCAGAAAGCGCGGTCGGTCGTGGTTGCCGACGAGCGTCCCCATGACCGAGTACGCGCCATACGCATCGAACGACGCTTCCGCCGTCCGGGCCAGATCGCGCAGGTCGCCACTCGACCCGGTCAGCACGTTGATCGTCGGGTCCATCAAGTTGAAATCGAACTGCGCGTCCATCTGCCCGTTGTTGATGTACGAGCCGATCAACCCGTACGACCCATACGTCTCGCCGATCTGATACACCGGCAGCTTGCCGCCCGTTTCCCCGGCCGCCTCGGTCGCCCGAATCTGTTGGGTCAGCCGCTGCCAGAAGGTGGACGGGATGTGCTTGGCCGCGTCGTGGCGGAAGCCGTCGATGTTCGCGGCACGCAGCCACCAGATCGCGTTGACGACCATCGTGTCGATCACGTCGGTCCGCTCGACGTAGGCCAGCGTCGGCAAAAACGTGTCAAACCACGTCGTCAGCCGCTGCTCGTCCCACAGCCGGAGGTTCATCGTCCCGTCGGGCAGCGTCAGCTTGCCGAACCAGTCGGGGTGCTGTCGGACGAACGGGTGCGCCTCGTGGACGTGATGGCTGACGAAATCGAGCAGCACGGTCATCCCGCGTGCGTGGGCGGCGTCGGTCACCCGGCGGATCAGCGTCCAGTCGCCGAAGCGCGGATCGACGGCGCGCTGCGAAACGGGCCAGTAACCGTGGTAGCCGGAGTACGGCCGGTGCGGCTCGGGGTACTCGCGGTAGGCCGAATCGGGGTTCTGCACGACCGGCGAGAGCCAGAGCGTCGTCACGCCGAGCGAGTCGAAGTAGCCGCGTTCGATCTGCTGGAGCACGCCGGCCAGATCGCCGCCCTGAAAGTTGGCCGGGGCCGCGAGGCCGGGAATCGGCCGGTCGTTGCTCCGGTCGCCGTCCGCGAACCGATCCACCATCAGGAAATAGATGATCCCGTCGCGCCACGACGCCATCTGCCTGCCGACCGGTTCCGGCTTGCCATCGACCAGATATGCCCGCGCCTCGCGACCCGTTCGACCGTCGGCCGAGGCGACGTAGAGCCGCAGCGTGCAGGCGCCGGGCGCCGAACCGGTCGGCAGGGTTGCGGTGAGTTGATCGCCGCGAACGGTGATCTGCCGGTCGGCGAGCCGGTGGTTGTCGAGCACAGCCCAAACGGTCGCGCCCGGCCCGGCATCGACGA
>JBBSVG010000632.1:0-2348 GCA_038233775.1 Bacteroidota bacterium
AGCGGCGAGCGCATCGAGCGCCACAGCGCTGGCCGTGTTGCAGGCGACGACGATCATCTTGACCCGCTTCGACAGCAGAAATCGGCCGATCTGGACCGAGTAGCCGCAGACAACTTGGCTGCTCTTCGACCCGTACGGAACCCGAGCCGTGTCGCCGAAATAGACGAGGTTTTCCTGCGGCAATCGGGCCATGAGCGACCGAACAACGGTCAGCCCGCCGATGCCGGAGTCGAACACGCCAATCGGACTCTCGGCGTTCACTCGGGTCGCGCTCCACTCGGGACCGGCGACAGCGCCTCGATCAGATGCTCGCGGACTCGGCGCTCGTCGGCACTCGTCAGCGGACCGACTTGGGGACCGACCACGTCGAACGCGTCGAGCACGCCAGCGTGTCGAGTGGCGATCCGGGCCTGCCGAATGTCCAGATTCAACTCGGCCAGCGCGTGGGTGATCCGGTAGAGCAAACCGGGGCTGTCCGGCGCGATCACGTCCACAATCGTGTGCTGCGCCCGTTGCTCGAAGCGGATTTCGACGCGACCGTGCGGCTCGACCGCAACCGCCGAGCGGCGACGATAGCGCTTTTTCTGCCGCTCGAACAACGTCTCGGGCGATACCCGACCGGCCAACAGGTCGCGCAGATCGGTTTCGACTCGGGTCAGTTGCTCCGGCTGCGGCGGTTCAGCCGGGCGTCGGGCGTCGGTCAGGCGAAACCGGTCGATGGCGACGCCGGAGCGGGTGAAGATTCGGGCGTCGTGGATGTTCAGATCGGCCGCCGCGAGCGCCGCGCAGAGCAGCGCGAGCAGGTGCGGCCGGTCGCGGGTGAAGACCGTCGCTTCCGCGTGGGTCGGCAGAAACCGAGCGGCCAGTTCGACGGCCTGCTCGTCCGCATCAAGCACACGGCGAACGGCGGCGATGTGGTCGGCGATCTCGGGCGGCGAGAAGGTCGCGACGTAGGCGCTCGATTCAAGCGGCCACGGTCCGGCAAGATGCCCAGCAACCGCTTCGCCGGGAAACGCCTGTTCGAGCGCGACTGCCGTGCGGGCCAACTCGCGGGCGGTCCGCTCGACATGGACTTGCTCGAACGAGCGGCCGTCGTCCCGAGCGGCCAGCGCTTCGGACGTCCGGTCGCGCAGCTCGAGCAGCAGCGTTTGCTTCCAGTCGGTCCAGACGTTCGGCGCGACGCTCATCAGGTCGGCGCAGGTCAGCAGCAGCAACTCGTCGAGCGCAGCTTGCGACGGGATCGTGTCCGCAAAGGCCGAGATCGTCGCCGGGTCGTGCAGGTCGCGGCGAAAGGCGACCCGGTTCAGATCGAGATGCGCCGCGACCAAATAGCGGACGCGCTCAACCGCCGCTGGACCCAAGCCCAACCGCTCGGCCTCGACCCGAGCCAACTCGGCGCCGACGATCTCGTGTCGCGCCAGATCGACCGCCTTGCCAACATCGTGCAGCAGCCCGGCCAGCATCAGCGGCGCCGGATCAGCGATCCCGCGAGCAATCTCGCCCAATCGCCCGGCCGATTCGCAAAACGACGCGAGCGCCTCGACGACCCGAAGCGTGTGCTCGTCGGCCGTGTGGCGGTGGTACGGGTTGGGTTGATAGAACGCCGTCAGCCCGGCGAAACTCGGGACAAATGTGCCCAGCAGACCCAGGTCGTCCAACGTCCTGAGCGCCCGGCCGACGTGCGGCGCGGCAAGCAGCGACCGAAACGCCGCCGCCAAATCGGCATCCGTGCGGTCAGTTTCGGTCACGTCCAGCGGCCCGAGTAGCAACGGACTTAGCGGCGCGTTCAGCTCCGCTTGCAGCCGAAGCGCTTGAAAAACCGTCCTTAATGGCGCGTCTGCCGGGCCACTCAGTTCAATGAAACCGTCCTTCAAGGTGAACGACTCGTCCAGCGGCCGGCTCTCGCCGGGTCGGTCGCATCGGGCGACCTGCGCCTCAAACGGAGTCAGCAACAGCCGGCTGAGTCGGCTGACCTGTCGCGTGTGCCGGAGATACGCGCGCAGCAGCGTTTCCGCGTCCGGCAACCCGAGTTGAGCAGCAACGGCAGGTTGACTGACTCGGGTCAGCGTGTCGCCCGCAGCCGGGACCAGATCGTGCAACGCCAACCGCGCCGCGAGCAGAAACCGGTGCGCGTCAACGAGTTTGTCGCACGCATCCGCCGTCAATCGCCTATCAGCGACGAGCCGACCGAGCAGCGCTTCGGTTCCGGTCCGCTCTGGCTCGGGATCAAGCAGCGTCGGGTCGGTCGCCCGAAAACACCAGATGAGCGTGTTTAGGTCGCGCAGCCCACCGGGCGCCGTCTTCAGGTTCGGCTCGCCGGGGTCGCTCGCCGTCTCGGTCCGCTGCCG
>JBBSVG010000633.1:0-2348 GCA_038233775.1 Bacteroidota bacterium
AGGCGGCGGCGATGCGGGCGATGATCTCGCGGTTGAAGGCTGGGATGTCGTTCGGGTTGCGGCTCGTCGTCAGGTTGCCGTCGGTGACGACCTCGCGGTCCACCCAGTTCGCGCCGGCGTTCTTCAGGTCGGTCTGAATCGACGGGTACGAGGTCATCGTCCGGCCGTTGACGACGCCCGCCTCGGCCAGAAGCCACGGACCGTGGCAGATCGCGGCGACCGGCTTGCCCGCGTCGAAGAACGCTTTCGCAAACGCGACGGCGCCCTTGTTCACCCGCAGCAGGTCGGGGTTCATCACGCCGCCGGGCAGGATCAGCGCGTCGTAGTCGGCGGCTTTGGCGTCGTCCACCGTCAGGTCCACCTCGACCGACTCGCCCCAATCCTTCTCGTCCCAGCCCTTGATCTTGCCGCTTTTGAGCGAGACGATCTCGGTCGTCGCGCCCGCGTCGTCGAGCGCCTTGCGCGGCTTCATCAGCTCCGACTGCTCGAACCCGTCCGTCGCCAGAATCGCGATCCGCTTGCCCGTCAGTTGCTTGCTCATCGTGAAGTTCCTTGCGTTGGTTGAACCGATTGTGGACCTGTTAAACGAGCGGTCGGCCGCGCCCGGTTCCGCATTCAGGTTTCCCCGACAGGTGTCGGCCGAATCCGACAGACAGAGCCGCGTCGGAGAGGCGAAACCGCTGCGGGCGGGTCCGCTGGGCCGATTTGGACCGGGCACGGTGCTCGCAATGGGCCGCCGGTTGCCGCTTTTTCTCTCGTTTTCTCCGCCGATGCGCCGTCTCGTCCCGCTTCTCGTCGCGCTTGCGCTGAGCCTGACCGCCTCGGTCGGGCGCGGCCAGCAACCGACGCTGCGGTTCGGTCGGTTCTCGGTCGAGCAAGGCCTGTCGCACTCGGCCATCACGGCGATCACGCAGGACGCGCGCGGGTTCCTTTATGTCGGTTCGGAAGGCGGACTCGACCGCTACGACGGCGCCGGGTTCACCCCGATGGGCGGCAAGCTCGGCTCGACGTTCGTCCACGCGCTGCTGCCCGACCCGGACGGCGGGCTGTGGATCGGCCTCTACGGCGGCGGGCTCGACCATCTCGACACACGCACCGGCCGCGTCATTCATCATCGCCACAATCCGGCCGAGCCGACCTCGCTGGCCCACGACCGCGTGTTGGCGCTCGCCCGAGACGGCGCCGGTCGGCTGTGGATCGGGACCGAAGGCGGCGGCCTCGACCGGTTCGCCGACGGTCGTTTCATCCACGCCGCAACCGGCGCCTACCGCTCGGTTCGGGCGCTGCTGCCGACGCCCGACGGCGCGCTTTGGGTCGGCTCCGACGACAGCGGACTCGGTCGGCTCGATCCGCAGACCGGCCGCGTGACGCCCATCGCCGCCGTCGGCCGGGTCGGCGTCGCGGCGCTGGCGGCGGTTGGCGGGACGATCTGGGTCGGCACCGGCGCCGGGTTGATCCGCTACGACCCGGTTTCCGGCAGCGCCGAGCGGTTTCGCCACGACCCAGCCGACCCGACCAGCCTGCCGGCCGACGCGATTCTCGGCCTGCGCGCCACGAGCGACGGCGCGCTGTGGATCGCCACCGACGGCGGCGGATTGGCCCGCTTCGACGGCCGCTCGGGTTTCGCCGCCTATCCGACCGACCCGGCCGATCCCGCCTCGCCGCCGAGCAACCGCGCCCGGACGCTGTTCATCGACCGAACCGGCGTGCTCTGGCTGGGAACATGGGGCGGCGGGCTGGCGAAGCTGTCGCCGACCCGGTTTCCCCGCTTCACCCATCGCCCCTCCGACCCGAACAGCCTCTCGGCCGACGACATCAGCGCCTTTGCCCAAGCATCCGACGGCGCGCTCTGGGTCGGGACGTGGGAGGGCGGGCTGAACCGGATTGACCGGGCGGCGGGCCGCATCACTCGGCTTCGCGCCGCGCCCGGTGGCCTGTCGAGCGACGGGATTCGGGCGCTGTGGCAGCAACCCGACGGCGGTCCGCTGTGGGTTGCGACCGTCGCCGGGCTGAACCGGATCGCGCCGACCGGCCAGATCGAGCGGCTGAATCCGCTGCCCGGCCGCAAAAACCCGCGCGCGTTTCTAAGCGACGGGCGCGGCCACCTGTTCATGGCCGCGATGGAGGACGGCGTTTACCGCTGCGATCTGGCGACCGACCGATTTTCGTGGCTTCCGCTGCCAACCGGCGCCAACGCGTATTCGCTCGGGATGGACGGATCGGGCGGGTTGTGGGTCGGGACGTGGGGCGAAGGCGTATTGAAACTCGACCCTGAATCGGGCCGCGTGCTCGCCCGCTTCCGCCACTCTGCGGCCGACACGACCGGGCTCGGCCACGAGTTCATCAGC
>JBBSVG010000634.1:0-2345 GCA_038233775.1 Bacteroidota bacterium
GGTAGCGGTACGAGACCGTTCCGCCGTCGGCGCGGAGGACTTCGGTGTAGGTCAGCTCTAACTTCTTCGTCCCGTGGGCCGGGATCGGGAAGATGCTCGCTTGGATCAGGTTCGGTCCGGCGTATTCGAGCAGCCCCGGATCGCGCTGCCGCCGGACGATCCCGTCGTAGATCCGCCGCGCCTCGTCGCGCTCGCGAACCTCGGCCGTCAGCGGCCGGTCGCCGTCCCAGATGATGAACGTTTGCGTCGCCGCGCCGTCGGGCAACGGGAACAGGTAGGTTCCCTCCAGCACCGCATCGGTTTCGTTGCGGAACACTTGGGTGACGTGGGTCGTCGCGACCTGTCCAGAAACCGTCACATCGAGGCCGATGGATTCGACCGGCAGCGCGCGCGGCAACGGCGGCAGCGGTCTGGGCGGCGGGGGACAGCGGCGACACGGTTCCGGGATGATGATGCCCTGCGCGGCGGCAGGGATCGGCGCGAGCAGCAGTAGCAGAGCGATCAGTCGGGTCGGCGACATGGGGAGATTCCTCCAGCGGTGAAAAGCGATCCTGCCGGGGATACGCCACCCGCACCGCTGCGGTTCCCGGCCTCGTCGGGTTCCCGGCCATTAGGCCAACGAAAAGCGGCGATCCCGGTGTGCTGGGACCGCCGCTGATTCGGGTCAAGCCCCGATTGGGGTTATCGCATCAGCACGACGCGCTCGGTCTGGCTGAACGCTTGGGTCGTTCCCTGAGCCGTCACGCGGACCATGTAGATTCCGCTCGACAGTCCGGCGGCATCGACCGTCAGCGGTGCCGTGCCAGCCGGCCGCAGCCCGGCGACCACGGTGCGAACCGGCTGGCCGAGCAGGTTGAACAGCGTGGCCCGAACCGTGCTTGCCTCGGGCAGCGTGAGCTGAAGCTGGGTCGTCGGGTTGAACGGGTTCGGGCTGGCCGAACTGAGCGCGAAACCGGCTGGCGCGGCGGCCCCGGCCCGCACCTCGACCGTCACCCGCTGGGCGTAATCGTGGGTGCTGCCGCCGACATCGACCGAGCGAAGCTGGTACAGGTGCGTCTCGCCTACCCGAACCCGCGTATCGGTGAACCCGTAGCGCTGGGCCTGCGCCGTCGTTCCGTGGCCGACGAGGCCCGGCGTGGTTTGCGGCGAGGCGATCACCTGCCCGTCGCGGAAGAGGACGAACCCGGCGTTGATCTGCTCCGACGCCGTCGTCCACGTCAGTTCGACGGCGCTGTTGCGGACGCTGCCGACGAAGCCCTGCAACTCGACCGGCAGCGGCGTGTCGTTCATGGAGAAAGTGAGGTCGTCAGCCACGAGCGTAGAGCTGGTGAACGAGAGCACCACCCGAGCAATGTCGTTGCCGAGCGAGCTGACCGCGAGCGGCTGGAGCACGTCGGTCGGATTGACCGTGCTGGTGGCGATCTGGACGTTGCTAACGTTGAAGGCCGTCAGCGTCGCAGATTGGACGCCACCGCTGAAAGCCTGGCCCACCGAGATCTGCACCGAACTGACGGGTGTCGAGAAGGTCAGCGTCTCCGGTCCGGCTGGCGTGCCCCCGCCGTTGAGGCCGGCCCCGATGTTGAAGGCGAGAAAGTTGGGTGCGCTGTACCCGCTGACGCCGAAGTTGCTGTCCTGGTCCAGCACGGCCCCGCCGCTCTGGTCATTCGGTCCGCTGAAGGTCACGCCCTGGGCGCTGTAGTCGTTGCGGAGCGCGGTTGATTCAGCGAAACCCGTCGGCCGGGCGGTCTCGTCGAAGTTGATGGTCGAGATCGTCGCCAGCTCCTCGAACGGCATGGTGGTGCCTTTGCCCTGACCGCCCGAGCGCGGGGCGCCGACCTGGCCGGGGACATCGCTGGCGACGCCGTTGACGATGTACGCCTGCGCCTGAGCCATCTGGGCCGCGCCGCCGAGTAGCAAGCCTGACAGCAGAAAAGATCGAAGCTGCATGAGATCCTCGCCTGTAAAAGGGGATGTGTTGCCGTCGGCCTTCGAGCGGCGCCGGAAGATAATCACGGTTTATTGGTTTTACCCACGCCCTGTGGGGGAAACCGGTCGCCGCTCCAGTTCAACGGTCGATGCGGCGCTGACCTCGACCGAAATGCCTCTATCTTCGATCTGTAACTTTCTTGGTCGGGAATGACCGCCCGGCCCGTGCATCCTCGTTAAGCAGCGTTCCCCGCGTCCGCGCCGCCCGGCGTTTCCCTCCTCTGGCCGACCGCTTCCCCCATGGCTCTGACCCTCGCCGAAGTCTCCCGCTTTGTGCCGTCGCCGATCCGTCGCTACACCCACTGGCTGCACACCCGCTGGCCGGCTGGCGGCGTCGAGCAGTTGCCCGAGGTCAACGA
>JBBSVG010000635.1:0-2343 GCA_038233775.1 Bacteroidota bacterium
AACCGGGTCGTGACGGTGCTGAACCTCTCGGCCAAGCCGCAGACGGTCACGCTCGCCTCCGACGCCGTCGCCGGCTCGTACCGCGACGCGCTGGCCGATTCGACCGTCACCCTCGCCGCCCGCCCGACGCTCAAGCTCGCGCCGTGGGCCGCCCGCGTGTACGCGACACCGTGACGGAGGCTGACGGCTATCAGGTATAGCGGTATTCAGAGATGTGTGGAGTTAGGATGCCGGGTTCTTAACCCCTCCCCGTCGGGGAGGTGGCGCGATAGCGCCGGTGGGGGTGGTCGTTCAGGCGGCACCCGGTTCACCCCCCCGCTCGGCTGTCGCCGGCTGCCCCCCGGTGGGGGGCGGTTGTTTGGTCAAATCTGTCTGAATACCGCTCTATCAGCCGTCAGCTCACGGCAAGAGAGGTTGAAGCCGGATTGAAGCGTGAACGGAACTACCGCCAACGCTTTTTTCTGTCACCCTGAACGAAGGGAAGGGCCTGACCTTAGATCCTTCACTGCGTTCAGGATGACAGTCAAGAGGGCGAGCCGCCGCCGTTTCATCAATCCGCAGATCAGCAATCTGCAATTCTTCATCGCGCCGAGCCGCCTTTCCATCGCTCCTCGCTCCTCGTTCATCGCTCTCTTCAGATTCATCAATCCGCGCTCATCATTCATCATTTCCCTTCGTCTCTTCCCCGGTACAGTGGTTGCCCTAACCGTGGAAGCGCTTTCCGTGGTCCTATCAATCCGTTCTGGGGATTTTGTATGAAACTTCTCGCCTCGCTGCGTCTGCTTGGGTTTGCGGCGCTGACCGGCCTTGCCGCCTGTTCCTCGCCCGACGAACCGCAACCGACGGTGTCGCCAAGTCCGACGCCAACGCCAAGCCCGCTGCCGACGCCGATTCCGTCGCCCACACCGTCGCCGATGGGCAACTCGATCACGGCCTACAACAAGACGGTCTATGAACTGAACGTCCGACTGTTCACCGCCGCTGGGACGCTAAAAGCCGCCGAGGCCGATCTGCCGCGCTTGAAGACGCTCGGTATCGGGATCGTCTGGCTGATGCCGATCAACCCGATTGGCGTGCAGAAGCGGGTCGGTTCGCTCGGCAGTCCGTATGCGGTCAAGGATTATCTGGCCGTCAACCCGGAGTTCGGGACGCTGGCCGATCTGAAATCGTTCGTCGCCGCCGCCCACGCCCAAGGGATGTACGTGATCCTCGATTGGGTCGCCAACCACACGTCGCCGGACAACGCGCTCGTGACGCAGCATCCCGACTGGTACACCCGCGACGGCTCGGGCAACACCGTCCCGCCGGTGCCGACGTGGACGGACGTGATCGACCTGAACTTCGACAACGCCGGGCTGCGGTCGTACATGATCGACGCGATGGCGTACTGGGTCCGCGAGGTGAACATCGACGGCTACCGCTGCGACGCCGCCGAACTGGTGCCGAACGATTTCTGGCAGAGCGCCAATGCGGCGTTGCGGCAGATTCGCCCCGTCTTCATGCTGGCCGAGGGCGAGACGCCTGCGCTGCACACCAGCGGGTTCGACGCGACCTACGACTGGACGCTCTACACGCTGATGAAGCAGATCGCCAAAGGTCAGTCTCGGGCGACGCAGCTTGGGGCGTTTTTCTCCAGCGACGCCAACCGCTACCCGGCCGACGCCTACCGGCTGATGTTCACCACCAACCACGACGAGAACGCCTTCACCGGGACCGATGCCGAACTCTACGGCGCCGGCGCCCCGACTTTCGCCGTGCTGACGGCGACCGCGCCGGGCATCCCGATGATCTACAATGGGCAGGAAGCTGGATTGAATAAGCGCCTGTCGCTGTTCAGCCGCGACCTGATTCCGTGGCAGGACAGCCCGAACCGCGTGCTCTACGAGCATCTGACGAAGCTGAAACTCAACCATCCGTCACTCGCCGCCGGGACGCACGGCGGCGCGATGCGAACCATCTCGACCGTCTCGAACGACATCTTTGCCTTCATGCGGCAGGGCGCCACCGACACGGTCGTCGTCGTGCTGAATCTGTCCGGCTCGCCGCAAACGATTCTGCTTGCTTCCGACGCCGTTCGCGGGACTTACGTCAACGCCCTGACCGACCAACCCATCACGCTCAACCCGAGGCCGACGCTCTCGCTCGAGCCGTGGGCTGCGCTGGTCTATGTCCGACCGTGACGATGATTGCTTTCTATTCGCAGAGTCAGCCGTGGAGCGAGTTTTCCAACTTCTCGCCCCACGGCGTGCTGCTCGATGGGCTCTGGTGGCCGACGACCGAGCACTTTTTTCAGGCGCAGAAGTTCACCGATGAGACGTATCGCGAGCAGATTCGGCTGGCCCG
>JBBSVG010000636.1:0-2340 GCA_038233775.1 Bacteroidota bacterium
CTCTGAATACCGCTCTATCAGCCGTCAGCTAACGGCAGGAAAAGGCAACGGAAGCTGTCCGCTATCAGCCGTCAGCTCACGGCAAGAGAACGGCGTGAACGGAAGCTATCGGCTGTCAGCTATCAGCTCACGGCAAGAAACGGCAACAGCGACCGGCAAGAGCGTACCGAAGATTGTGGCAACTCCGTTCATGGATTCTGCGGCAGCGGTCCGCTACCGCCCAGGCTCACCACGAACGGAGAGCGGGCGGGCGATTCACACCGATGGTCAAGACGAGCGACCGACAACAACGCCGCGTTGCCTGTTTCATCATTCTGCACTCATCATTCATCAATTCCTCAGTGAACCGGACCGGTCGTCGCGGCGGTTCCCTTGAAAACCGACCTCAGAGGAGACTTCCCGATGCGCCGTTTGTGGATCGTTATGCTTGCGACGGCGGCCCTCGGCTGTGGCAGCCGGTCGGATCGAACCGCCGCCGCACAGGCCGCTTCGCCGGTCGATTCTGCTGCGACTGATGCGGCGACGCTGCCGACCGCTCGACTCGAACGGGCTTTTCCAGCGGTGACGTTCGACCGGCCGCTGGTCGTCGTCTCGCCCGGCGACGGCAGCGACCGGCTGTTCGTCGTCGAGCAACCGGGCCGCATCTCGATCCTGGCCGACTCAGCCGCCGAGCGGGCGACGCCGTTTCTCGATCTGACGGGCGCCGTGGACAACAGCAGCAACGAGATGGGGCTGCTTGGGCTGGCCTTTTCGCCGGACTATCGGACCAACGGGCGATTCTACGTCGATTATACCGCTGGCAATCCGCGTCGGACGGTCATCGCCCGCTACACGGTTCGGCGTGACGATCCGAACCGGGCCGATCCGGGATCTAAACAGGTGCTGCTTGAGATCGCCCAGCCGTACGGCAACCACAACGGCGGCTGCATCGCCTTCGGTCCCGACGGCAACCTGTACGTCGCGATGGGCGACGGCGGTTCGGGCGGCGACCCGCACGGCAACGGGCAGAACACCGGCGTCCTGTTGGGCAAGATTCTCCGGCTCGACGTGGACCGCGCCCCGACCGGCAAACCGTACAGTATCCCAGCCGACAACCCGTTCGCGTCTGGCGGCGGCCGGCCGGAGATTTTCGCCTACGGGCTGCGGAATCCGTGGCGGTTCTCGTTCGATCCAGCCACCGGCCAGCTCTGGGCGGGCGATGTCGGGCAGAACCGGATTGAGGAGGTTGATCTCGTTGAGCGCGGCGGCAACTACGGCTGGAACGTCATGGAAGGGCGCGACCGCTACGAGTCGAGCAGCCAGCCGACCGCCGGGCTCACGGCGCCGGTCGCGCAGTACGACCACAGCGCCGGCCAGTCGATCACCGCCGGCGTGGTCTATCGCGGCTCGCGGATCGCCGATCTCGTCGGTCGTTATCTGTACGCCGATTTCGTCTCGGGTCGGCTGTGGTCGCTGAAACCGAACGGGCAGCGACCGGCGACACCGAGCGTGCTGCTCGAGAGCGGACTGAACATCAGCTCGTTCGGCACCGACCGTCGGGGCGAGGTGCTCGTCTGCGCCTTCGACGGGCGCCTGTACCGACTCGTTCCGGGGCGGTGACGACGGTTCGCGGCCGGTTCGCACCGAGTCCGACCGGCTCGCTGCACTTGGGCAACGCCCGGACGGCGTTGCTCGCGTGGCTGCACGCCCGCTCGGTCGGTGGCCGGTTTATTCTGCGGGTCGAGGATATCGACGGGCCGCGCGTCGTCCCGGAAGCGGTCGCGGGGAACCTGCGCGAGTTGCGTTGGTTGGGGCTCGATTGGGACGAGGGACCGGACGTCGGCGGACCGGTCGGACCGTATCGCCAATCGGAGCGGTCGGCGTTCTACGATGCGGCGCTGGAGCGGTTGGGCGAGTCGGGGCGGATCTTCGAGTGCTTTCTGTCTCGGACCGATCTGCGCGGCGCGGCCTCGGCGCCGCACGGTCAGGGTCCGATCTACGGCGCCGCCGAGCGCGAGCGGAACCGGGCGGTTTCGTCCGAGAAACGCGGACACAAAGAGCCAGCGCTGCGGTTCTCGGTCGGCGCCGGACCGGTCCGGTTCACCGATCTCGTGCTCGGCCCGCAGACGGTTGATCTGGCCGATGCGGTCGGCGATCTCGTCGTCCGTCGGGCCGATGGGCTGTGGGCCTATCAACTCGCCGTCGTGGTCGATGACGGCGCGATGGGCGTGACGCATGTCGTGCGCGGCGCCGATCTGCTGCCGAGCACAGCCGGTCAGTTGGCGCTGTTCGACGCGCTCGGGCTGCCGCGACCGGTTTACGCCCACGTCCCGTTGCTGCTCGATGCGTCGGGCGAGCGGC
>JBBSVG010000637.1:0-2339 GCA_038233775.1 Bacteroidota bacterium
AAACGGCAGCGAGCCGAACACCGAATCGAGCACGCCGCTGCCTTCGTGGACGAAGATCAGCTCGCTCCCGTCGGCCGACTTATAAAACATGTCCATCCCGTCGGTCGGCAGCGCGACGCCCATCCCGACGTCTTGGTTGACGAGCAGCATCTTCCGGCTCGCCAAATAATCGCCGCCCGGCTCGGCCTTGAACCCTTGCAAATGACGCGGCCGGAGCGACTTGCCCGGCGTCGGGATGACCGTCGGGCCATAGGGCACCGGCTCGCCGATCTGCGCGATGGCGGTCGGCGGCCGGAGGTGATACAGGATGCTGCTGATCCCGTGGAACCCTTCCGAGCCGACGACTTCCTCGTGGTAGAGCGAGCCGTCGGGTTGGCGGAATTGCGTGTGTCGCTTGTGCGGAATCTGACCGAGCCGATGGTAGCTGGGCATGGCGGACGCGCCTCCTGTTGGCCGATTATATCAAATCCGATGAAATGAAAGGGCAATGTGCGGTGGCTCCGTTCATGGTTCGACAGGCTTACCACGAACGGAGAACACCTTCTTGCACACCGATTTCGAGACTTGATATTAGAGGTTGCCGCGCAGCGCCTGCTCGCGCTCGATGGACTCGAACAGCGCCCGGAAGTTGCCCTTTCCGAACGACTTGGCGCCCTTGCGCTGGATGATCTCGTAGAACACCGTCGGTCGGTCCTCGACCGGCTTGGTGAAGATCTGCAAGAGGTAGCCGTCGGGGTCGCGGTCCACCAGAATCCCGAGCGCAGCCAACTCGTCGAGCGGCTCGTCGATCTTGCCGACGCGCTTCTGCAAGTCGTCGTAATAGCTCGTCGGGACCGAGAGGAACTGCACGCCCCGGTCGCGAAGCTGGGTCACGGTCGAGATGATGTCGTCGGTCGCAAGCGCCATGTGTTGGACGCCGGGGCCGTCGTAGAAGTCCAAATACTCGTCGATCTGCGACTTCTTCTTGCCCGAGGCCGGCTCGTTGATCGGGAACTTGATCCGATCGTTGCCGTTTGCCATGACCTTTGACATCAGCGACGAGTACTCGGTCGAGATGTCGTTGTCGTCGAACGTCAACAGGTTGCGGAAGCCCATCACGTCGGCGTAGAAACCGACCCAAACGTTCATCTTGCCCAGCTCGACGTTGCCGACGCAGTGATCGACGTACTTCAGCCCGACCGAACCCGGCCGGTAGTGCGGCGTGATGGCGCGGTAGCCGGGCATGAACAGGCCGTGGTAATTCTTCCGCTCGACCAGCGAGTGGATCGTCTCGCCGTAGATCTTGAACGCGGCGATGACGACTTCGCCGTCGTCGTCGCGGAAGGTGCGCGGGGCGTGGACCGGTTCGGCGCCGCGCTCGACGGCCTTCTCGAACGCGTCGGCAGCGTCATCGACCCAAAGCGCGATGTCGCGGACGCCGTCGCCGTGGCGGAAGACGTGATCGGCGATGAAGGTGGCCTCGGGCGAGAGGTCGGGCCGGATCGCGGTCGTCAGGACGAAGCGGATCTTGTCCTGCTGAATCAGATAACTGGCGCGGTCGCGGACGCCGGTCTCGGGGCCGCGATAGGCGACGATCTCGAAGCCGAAGGCCGACACGTAGAAATGCGCCGCCTGCTTCGCGTTGCCGACGTAGAACTCGATGTAATCGGTTCCGTTGATCGGAAAGGTGTCGGTCGTGGTCGCCGGGGCGGCCTGGGTCAGGACGTCGGACATGACGAACTCCTGTTGGGTTGAGAGGCTGTCGTTTGGTTTCAAGATACACAACAACCTCGCCGCCCCAACCGCGCCCCGCGCCCGAAACCGCTTCCACAGCGACGATTTTCGCCGATTAGCGCGACACCGGCACCGACCGCTCGGGCTGAACCTCGGCGTACGTCCGCTTCAGCGCGGCGACGAACTCGGTCATCTCGTCCGGCAGTCCGATGGAGATCCGGTAGCAATGCGGCAACCGGAACCCGACCAGCGGCCGGATCAACACGCCCTGGCGCATCAGCGATTCGTGGATCTGCATCACGGTCGCCTGCGAATCGGTCTCGACCATGACGAAGTTCGCGCTCGACGGCTTGTAGTGCAGCCCGAGCGCGTCGAGTTCTGGGTACAGCGCGGCCAGTCCGGCGGCGTTGTTCGCCAGCGTCCGGTCGACGAACGGCCGGTCGTGCAGCGCCGCCGCCCCAGCCGCTGCGGCCGGACCGTTCGGTTCAAACGGGAGCTTGATCTTGTTGATCTGCTCGATCAGCCGGTCGTGCGCCATCCCGTACCCCAACCGGAGCGCGGCCATGCCGTAGGCTTTCGAGAACGTGCGCAGCGTGATGACGTTGTCGAACCGGTACTGCATCGAG
>JBBSVG010000638.1:0-2333 GCA_038233775.1 Bacteroidota bacterium
ATGTCCGGCGCCAGCAGGGCGATCTCGTCGTCCAGCCCGGCGCGGAGGTTCAGTTGCCGCATCAGCCGGTCGAGCGCGACCAGTTCGGGCGCATGGTCGAGCAACTCGGCGGTGCGACCCTCGGCGGCGGTGCGCGTGAGGATCATCTGCGTCAGCCGATCCTCAGCGTGCAGCCAGCCCAGCCCGACCGCCGCTTGTCGCTCGTCCGGCGCTTGGACGATCACCGCGCCCGTCACGTCGCGCCCGACCCGCACCTCGGGCCAGTCCGGCAGCGCCGCCACCCCGGCGCCCGGTTTCAGCTTCGGATTTTGGCGACGGGCCATCGGCTATCGTCTCGTTCCGGCGGTGGCGGGCGGGCGACTCAAGGGATGAGGGCCATTAGGGAGAAAATGCCTGATGGCCCTCATACGCTGATTTCGTGTCGATCAGGCGGGTTCGGTTTCGCGAACGTCGGGGATCTCGATCAGCGCGTGCGACAGCGCGAGGTTGCGGAGTTGGTCGTAGGTGCGAACCCCGATGCGCGCGAAGATGCTGTTGGCGATGTCGTCCTCGGGATACATCTCCTCGCAGAAATCGCCTTCTGCGCTGATGCCGGGGTCGGTGACGCCACCGAGCATCATCACATATCCGGGCTTGGCAATCAGCGTGAGTTTCATCGGTCTTTCTCCATCTGCGACTTCAACGGCTTCGAGCGGACTGTCGTGCGAAGGAAGCTACCGCCTTGTGCCGGCGGTGGCGGCGGGCGGTTGGACGACGAGGGTGCCGGTCGCGGTGCGGCCGTTGGTCTCGGGTTGATACATCATCTCGGCCGTCGCGGGCGGGTGGACGAACGTGCCGGGCGTGGTTGCTCGGGCGAGGTAGGTGTAGGTGTGCTCGCCCCGGTCGAGATAGTCCGAGAACAGCAGCACGCGGTCGTCTTTCAGCTCGATGTGGTTGAACGAGCCCCACCAGCGGTTGCCGTCGCCCTCGCCCGCCCCGGCCGTCTCGAGCGCCGACTGGTTGCTCGTCAGGAACGCGCCGTTGACCGACTCGAGTCCAGCGGGTAGACCGTCATCGACGACGACGTAGGTCCGGTCGGTCGGGCTGGCGAGGCGGAGCGTGATCTTGACCAACTGGCCCGGCCGGAGCGTGATCGTCCGGCCACCGGTGAGTTGCTCGGCGCCGGTCGGTTGGCCGTCGTCTCCGAGCGGTTGGAGGCGTCGCTCGATGGTCAGCCCGTTGGTCACGGCGGGCAGCGCGGCGCTGGAAAACGTGGTCAGCCGGAGCCAGTAATAGAGCGCGCCGGTACCAGATTTCGAGACGATGAGCGGCACCGTCGCTCCGGCCGACGGCAGTTGCGCGCCGGCGACTTCGGCCCGAGCCGCGTTGAGCGAGCGGCCGGTGAACGACTGGCTGAGGATCGTCCGGCCGGCCAGTTTGATCTCGGCGGTGAAGCGCGGATCGGCCGATTCGTACGCCTTGAAGAACGCCCGCAGCGCATCGACGGTCGCGATGTTGTCCTGCGTCGAGGGCCAATGGCCGTCGGCTTGGGTCGTGACCAGCCAGCGAACCATCTTCTCGGCCAGCACTTTGGTCGATTCCGAGCCGGGATCGGCCTCGATCAGCGCGACCAGTCCGCGCGCCGTCGTGCGCGTATCGCTGGCGAAGATCCAATCGTAACTGTTTTGCTGCGGCGCCGACAAGTACGCGACGGTCGGCTCGATCCGGGCCTGCGAGCGAATCCCATCGGCGAGCGTTTGGCGATACGGCTCCAGCGCGGGCCGCTTGACGAGGGCAATCGTTCGGAGCAAATCGCTCTGTCCCTCGCTCGAAAGCGTGTTCGCACGGGCAGCCAGCGCGGCGATCTCGGATTCGAGCACGCGGCCGTGACGGGCCAGCGCGTAGAGCATGAACGCGCGCGTGTCGGCCCAGACATCGTTGGCGTAGAGCGCCGGGGGATAGGACGCATTCGTCGCGTAGCGCTCGACCGCATCGACGGCCTGCGCCTCCAGATCGGTCGGGATGGCGCTGCCATAACCGGCCTGCCGCGCTTCCGCCAGCGCCATGACGACGTAAGCGGTGACGTACGGACTCGGCTCGTGCTCGCCGGTCCAGAGCGAGAACCCGGTTCCGGCCCAGAAGTCCGGCAGCCGGGCGAGCCACGTTTGGATCGCTTCCTCGCGCCGACCCTTGATCGGTTCGAGCCCGAACGCATCGAGCAGATCCTTGGCGACCAAGAGCGGCCGGACGGCGCTCGTCCGCTGCTCCAAGCAACCGTACGGATAATCGAACAGGTATTGAATCGCGCCGTCCAACCCAACCAGCGCCGTGCTGGAGGCGCGGACTTCGAGCGA
>JBBSVG010000639.1:0-2317 GCA_038233775.1 Bacteroidota bacterium
CGGCTGTCGGCGTCGAGCGTGGCGCCGCGAATGGCGAACCCGTCGGCGGCGAGTTGGGCGAGGGCAGTGGGCAGATCGACCCGCACCGGCGGTCGGTGCCAGAGCGAGCCCATCGCGGCCCGAACGACTTTCGGCGCGGTCCAGTCGGTCGTTCCGGCACCGATGAGGACAGCAGCGACGCCGAACCAGTCGGCGGTCCGAATCAGCGTGCCGAGGTTGCCCGGATCGGCGACGCCGTCAAGCGCGAGCACAACCGACCGGCGCGTGTCGGTCAACGCGGCCCGCACCGTCGGCCAGCGGCGCTCGGGCAGTTCGACCGAGGCGACGACGCCCTGCGACGTGACAGCGTCGGTCAGCTCGTCCACCTGCGCCGCCGTCAGCGTGCGGACCTCGCCCCCGGCGGCGGTCCAGCGCTCGGCCAGCGATGTGGCTCGGGCGCTGGCCTCATCGGTCAACCCGAGCACGCCGGGCCGGACGTCGGTCGCATCGAGCGCCGTCTCGACCGCCCGAACCGTCTCGACGAGCAGCGCCCCGGCCGCCTCGCGCCCTTTCTTCGACCGCAGCGCCCGCAGCTTCTTCATCAACCCATCGCTCAGCGACGGATAAAGCGCGTCGGTCATGGTCGCCCCGAGGTTGGTTGGCCGCCGGGAAGCCATACGGGCGCGGTCGGTTGGTCGGCCAGCAAGCGAACGGCGCTGGCAGCGGTTTCGACGACGGTTTCGAGGTGTTTGAGGTCGATGTGCGCCAGATCGTCCGACGGCTGGTGGTAGTCGCCGTGCAGGTTGAAGCTCGACAACGTGTGCGCGACGATGCCGCGACGGGCAAACGCGATGTTGTCGCTCCGCTCGAAGAAATGCTGATCGGGGTGCGGATCGGCGGCAACGGCAAGTCCGGCGGCGCGAAACTGCGTGCCCATCGTCGAGCGCTCGTCACCGGTCAGCCACGCCTTGCCGCGACCGCCGACG
Source organism: Bacteroidota bacterium (assembly GCA_038233775.1). Taxonomy (GTDB): domain Bacteria; phylum Bacteroidota; class JBBSVG01; order JBBSVG01; family JBBSVG01; genus JBBSVG01. Next base: position 966 of record JBBSVG010000639.1, read on the forward strand.
AGCGAATCCGGCCGACCGATCATCTCGATCTCGAGGTTGGCGACGATCTGCTCCAGCGGCACGGTCGGGTGCGCGACGAACCAGCGGGTGCCGAGCAGGCCGACCTCCTCGCCGGTCATCGCGGCAAAAATGACCGTCCGCTTCGGCTTGCCGTCGGCAGCCAAGCGCCGAGCGGCGGTCAGCACCGCGACGACGCCGGACGCATCATCGTCGGCCCCGTTGTAAACCGAATCGCCGCGCACCGGGGCGCCGATGCCCAAATGGTCGTAATGGGCATCGACGAGCACCGTCTGGTCGCGAAACGCCGGTTCGCCGCTGCCGTCCAACCGACCGAGCACGTTGAGGCCGACCCGTCGGTCCGTCGGCGCGAGCGAGTCGAACGCGGCCCAACTGGACAGCAGCCGCAATCGGATTTGTCCGTCGGACCGAACGATGCGTGACAACGGGACGCGCTGGAAGAAGCTGCCGCTGTCGCCAGCCGGGTGGAGTCCGGCGCGGCGCATCTCGTCGGCGATGTAGGCAGCGGCCTTGTTGGCGCCCCGTGTGCCGGTCATCCGCCCCTCGAGCGAGTCGGCGGCCAGCACGGCGAGCGTTTCGGCAATGCGCGGGTCGGCCGACACCGTCGGCAACTGGGCAGTCCGGCAACCGGCGAGCAGCAGCGCGGCGAGGGTCAGCGAGCGGAGAGTCGGGCGCATGGCGAGCGGGATGGGGTGAACGCAGCGAGGGTCGGGCGCCACAGATGCGGCCCGACCCTCGGCGGAAAACGGCTTGCGGCGGCTCAGGAACCGAGGTCGTTCAACTCGGCCAGATAGCGGTCGATGTCGCGGGCGACGCGGCTCGTCGGGTAGTCGTCCCTCACCTTCTTGTACAACTCAACTGCCTTATCGCGTTTTCCCGCAAGGCCGTAGGCGCGAGCAGCCGAGACGAAGTACGACGGCGCAACCAGATCGCCGGGGATGCGGTTAGCGGCCGATTCGTAAGCCTCGGCGGCCGGCTCGTACTGCTTTCTCGTCTCGAGCACCGAAGCGCGACCAACCGAGACGGCGGCTTTCAGGTAGTCGTTGTCGCCGCTGACCTTGTCGAAATAGGTCATCGCCAAGTCGAGGCTGTCGAGCTGCTGATACGACTTGGCCGTGTAGAACGTCGCCATGTTGCCTGACGCGGTCGCGCCGTACTGATCGGCGATGGCCCGCAGCCCGAGCATGTGCGCCGACGTGTCGCCCTGAACGGCACGGATGAAGTCGCCCGAGGTATAGACCGGCTCGACTTGGGCGAGCGCGAGGCTGGCCTCCGCCTGCTTGTTGTTGCGCCAGTAGGTGTACGCCGCGAACGCGAGGCCGACGACGAGCAGC
>JBBSVG010000640.1:0-2310 GCA_038233775.1 Bacteroidota bacterium
GGCGAACATGGCGGTTCTGTTTACGTTAATGAAGCCGGGCGAGAAGCTGCTCGGGATGAACCTCTCGCACGGCGGCCACCTGACGCACGGCTCGCCGGTCAACTTCTCCGGCCGACTCTACGAAGTCGCTTCCTACGGTGTGGACCGTGAGACGGGCCGAATCGATCTCGACGAGTTGCGCGAGACGGCCAAGCGCGAGCGGCCAAAAGTGATCGTCGCCGGTGGCTCGGCCTACGCCCGCGACTGGGATTTCGCCGCGATGCGGGCCATCGCCGACGAGGTTGGGGCGTTCCTCTGGGCCGACATCGCCCACCCGGCCGGCCTGATCGCCGCGAAGCTGCTCAACGATCCGCTGCCGCATTGCCACGTCGTCACATCCACGACGCACAAAACGCTGCGCGGGCCGCGGGGCGGGATCATCCTGATGGGCGAGGATTTCGAAAACCCGTTCGGTCAGGTTGCACCGAAGTCGGGCCGGAAGAAGCTGATGGGCGAGCTTCTCGACCAAATGGTCATGCCGGGCTTGCAGGGTGGTCCGCTGATGCACACCATTGCCGCCAAAGCGGTGGCTTTCGGCGAGGCGCTGCGCCCGGAGTTCGTCGATTACCAGAAACAGGTCGTGCGGAATGCGGCGGCGCTGGCGGCGCGGTTGGTGGAGTTGGAGTACACGCTGATCTCGGGCGGAACCGACAACCATCTAATGCTCGTCGATCTGCGGAACAAGGGCGTGACCGGCAAGGTGGCAGAAGCGGCGCTCGGCGCGGCGAACATCACGGTTAACAAGAACATGGTTCCGTTCGACACCGAGAGCCCGTTCGTCACGTCCGGCATCCGCGTCGGCACGCCGGCGATGACGACGCGTGGCATGGGCGAGGACGAGATGCGGCAGATCGGCGATCTGATCGACGCCGCCATCCGTTCCGTTTCGGACGCCGACGGATTGACGCAGGTTAAGGCTGACGTCACGGCGCTCTGCCGCGCCTTCCCGCTCTACCCGAGCGCGATCAACTGAGCGGCGAGAAAGAATCGGGGTGAGTGAGCGTATGTCGGCAGGGGAGAACGGGCAGGACGAGCAGGTGGGTCGGGCGCCGGCGGTGCTGCGACCGCTGGCGCCGGCGCGGTCGGTTGAGCGGCCACCGGTGCGGCGCCGAACCGACGACGAGATCGAGGCGTGGTCCGGCGCGGTGAAAGCGGCCGAGGTGGACGATCCGAGCGAGGACATCGTCCCGGCCAAGTCCGGCGAGATGCCGTTTCTCGATCATCTGGAGGAGTTGCGCTGGACGATCATCCGCACGCTGCTCGGGCTGGTCGTCGCGATGGCCCTCTCATCCGGCGTCGCCCGCTACGTCATCGACGGCGTGCTGCTGGCGCCGACGCGCTGGGTCGAGCCGAACATTCGGGTCCAGAACCTCAATCCGGGCGGGCAGTTCTGGATGTGGATGGAAGTCGTCATCATTCTCGGCCTGATCCTCAGCCTGCCGAACACGCTCTATCAGATCTGGCGCTTCATCTCGCCCGGTCTGCATCAACACGAGCGGAAGCACGCCGGGACGGTGATCGGACTGACAGTCGGCTGTTTTCTGCTCGGCCTCGTGTTCGGCTATTACGGGATTCTGCCGTTCACGATGCGGTTCTTCGCCTCGTTCAACGCCGGAATCGACGGTTCGACGATGATCGAGAACAATTTCGACGTCAACCAGTACATGTCCACGGTGTTGATGATGCTGCTCGGCGCGGGCGTCATCTTCGAGTTGCCGGTGCTGACGCTGTTGCTGGCCCAGTTGGGCGTCGTCAAGCCGGCGCTGATGCGAAAGTACCGCCGCCACGCCGTGATCGTCATCTTTTTGATCGCTGCCATCGTCACGCCGACGCCCGATCCGGCCGGTCAGATCGCGATGGCGGTCCCGCTGCTCGGACTCTACGAAGTCTCCATCGGCATCGCGGCGTGGGTCGCCCGAGGCAAAGCCAAAAAAGCCGCCGCTGAAGCTGCTGCCGAGGCCGCCGAATCGCCCGAACCCGCCGTCTGATCTCCGTTTCTCCTGCCCGAGTTTGCCCTTGTCCGCCACCGACCACCTGACCGCCCCGGTCCGCGCCGAACTCGACGCGTTCAAGGGCTATTTCCGCTCGGCGATGAAGGCCGATGTCGGGCTGGTTGACAAGATCACGCAGTACATTCTGCGGCAGAAGGGCAAGCAACTCCGGCCGCTGCTGGTGCTGCTCTCGGCCGGGGTCGCCGGTGGGATCACGGAGCGGACCTATCGCGGCGCCGCGCTGGTCGAACTGCTGCACACGGCCACGCTCGTCCACGAC
>JBBSVG010000641.1:0-2306 GCA_038233775.1 Bacteroidota bacterium
GTCGTCGATGGCGTCGGACATGACCGGATCGAGTCCGGTGGTCGGCTCGTCGTAGAGCACATAATGCGGCTCGGTCGCAAGCGCTCGGGCCAAGCCGACCCGTTTCCGCATCCCGCCCGACAGTTCGCTCGGCCGCAGCCGCTCGATTCCCGGCAGCCCGACCTGCGCCAGCCGCGCCTCGACGATCCGCTCGATCTCAACATCGCCGAGCGAACTGTTCTCCCGCAGCGCCAGCCCGACGTTCTCGCCGACGGTCATCGAGTCGAACAGCGCCGCCATCTGAAACAGGAACCCGAACCGGCGCCGGAGTCGGTACAACCCGGCATGGTCGAGCTTCTCGACCGTCTCTCCATCGACGACGACGTGACCGACATCGGGACGGAGCAGCCCGACGATGTGCTTCAGCAGGACCGATTTGCCGGTGCCGGAGCGGCCGATGATGACGAGCGTCTCACCATCGCGGATGGTCAGATCGACGCCGCGCAGCACCTCTTTCGGGCCGAACCGCTTGTGCAAATTGTGGAGTTCGATCACGGTCGGCTCACCAGAGGCCGGGCACGAGTCGGGCGCGAACCCGCTCGGTGTAATCGGCATAGCCCGGCAGCGAACCGCGCAGCGCGGCATCTTCGCGAACCGTCCGCATCACGACCGCGACGGCGGCGACGAGTCCGGGCAAGAGCGAGAGCCAACTGTTCAGCGCCAACGGCTCGAACAGCACGCCGAGCAGCACGCCCAAATAGGCCGGGTGCCGGACGAGCGCGTAAGGTCCGCTCGATATGGCCGTGTGGCCCCGCTCCGGCTGCGTCGCGATCAGTCCGGCGAAAAACGGATTGACCCGCACCGCCGCCCAGCGCAGCCCGTAGCCGATGACAGCCAACGCGAGCGCCGTCCAGCGGAGCCAACCGGGGACCGAATCGCTCAGGTGCCAGTATCTGAAATCGAGCGGCGCGATGATCGCCGTCAGCAGCGAGACGGCGGAGAGTTGGGTCGAAAAAGCGTCGGCGCCTCGGGGCAGGCGGAGCGAGAGCCAGTCGGTCTGCACCCCGGCCAGGATCGACAGCCCGGCGACCAGAATGATCAGCGCCGCGTGGATCGCGTCGAGCGCACCCCAGCCGATCAGGACGACCGGCAGCCAGAACCCGATCCCACTGAGAAGCGCAAGGCCGAGTTGCGCCCCGCCGCCGGAGGTGTGCTGCGCGCTGCCGGGCACGTCGATTCGTTCCGTCATAGAGGGTCATTTACCTAACAGAGGGGAGCGAACCCGACCGGCGCCGGAGGTGAGCAGCGTCGGCGGAGCGCCGGGCTGATCGAGTCGGAGCGCCCAAAGCTGCTCCTTCCCCTCGGGTCCGGCGGTGAAAACGAGCCAGCGACCGTCGAGCGTCACATCGGTCCCGACCGGCACCGGCAGCGAGGTCAGCGGCGTGAGCGCGTCATCGACCAGATTGAGCCGGTAGAACTGCGCCTGCCCCGACCGTTCCGAGCGAACAATCAGCGTCTCGCTGTCGATCCAGACGACCGGCCGGTCGTCGCCGGGGCTTGGCACCCGCGACCGGCGGCCGACGCCGTCGATGCCGATGGTCATCACCTCGCGGTTGCCGCTCTCATCGGCCGCATACGCGACGCGGCGACCGTCGGGCGAGATGAGCGGCAGCGTCTCGTCGCCCGGCGCACGGGTCAGGTCGAGCACTTGGTCGCCGGAGGCCGACACGTAGAACAGATCGTAACCCAGCGTCGGCGTCTCGGGCACGCGGCCCATCAAGACGAGTCCGCTCCCATCCGGCAGCCATTGCGGGTCCATCCCGCTGGGGATCGAGAGTTCGAGGCTCGAATCGCCCACCAACGGCAGAATCCGCGTCCGCTGCGTGTACACGTTGTCCACAGCGACCGAATGGCCGTCCGGCGATGGGCGCAGATAGAGCGGCGAGCCGATCTTGCTCCGCAGTTGCTCGGGTCGGCCCGGCTTCTTCGGCGAGAGATCGAGTCCGTAGAGCGCGACGCTCAGCCCGGCCCGGCTCTGTGGCCGCAGCGTGTAGAGCAGATCGCGACCGGTCAGCCCGATGGCGTACACGCCGGCGTCGGTCAGCACCTCGGGCGTGACGCCGGGGCGGTCGAGTCGGAGCCGGTGGACCGCCATTGAGTCGAGCGACGGTCCGCTCAGATAAACCACCGGCTGCGCGCGCACCGCCGTCGCGGCGATCAGCGTCAGCGTCGCCAGCCCAACTGCTCGTAGAAAGCTCATAGGAGTCGTGCCCGTTCCGGTCAATGGCGGAATCTATCCCCGAACCGTCTTAAAACAAGAGGGTCCA
>JBBSVG010000642.1:0-2300 GCA_038233775.1 Bacteroidota bacterium
GTCGGCTGGCGACGGTCGGGCGCTACAACCCCGACGCGCCGGGCGGGTTCATTCGCGGCGAAGGCGTCGAGCTGCTGACGGCCGCTGTCGGTGGTGCCGTTGGGGTCGGCCACGTTTCAGGTCAGCAACTCAGCGTCACAGCCGACCTCTCGGCGCCGATCTCGGCCGATCTCGGGCCGGCGCTGCGACCGAAGAACGTGTACCTCGGCCCGACCTTCTCCGTCGGCCTCTCGCTCGAGCGCTGAACCGTTCGCCGGTCGTATCTTGCCCCAACAGGGGGAGACGATGGGCATCGGGCGGATCGGGATGACGCTGGCGATGGCTGCGCTTGCGCTGGGCTGCACCGCCCGGAGCGAGCCGGCGCCCGTTCGGGCAGCGGATTCGGTCGCTGTTGCGCCGCCTGCCGACGGACGGCTTCGCGGCGTCACCGTCGATGCCCACCGCCCGCCCGATCCCGGCGCGCTGATCGACCTCGCCCGACATGGCGTGACGCACATCGTCGTCGATCCCTACGCGTTTCAGCCCGATCTCGCCACGGCGCACCTGCGCTTCTCCGGCGCGGACGGCTGGTATTCCGAGAGTGATTCCGGGATCATCGCCTTCGACCACGAGGCCGACTCGCTCGGGCTGACGCTCTTGATCAAACCGCACGTCTGGTTGGGTCGCGGCGGCGGCTGGGTCGGTGACATCGATTTCCAGACGGAAGCCGACTGGCAGAGCTGGGAGACGGATTACCGCGCCTTCATCCTGCACCACGCCGAGCTGTCGGCCCGGATCGGCGCACCGCTGTTCTGTGTCGGCACCGAGCTGGCCCGTTCGGTCCGCAAACGACCCGAGTTCTGGCGCTCTCTGATCCGCGACGTGCGGAAAATCTACCCCGGCAAGCTCGTTTATGCCGCCAACTGGTACGACGAATACGAGCACATCACGTTCTGGGACGCGCTCGATTACATCGGCGTGCAGGCGTATTTTCCGCTCTCGACCGCGTCCGATCCGTCGCTTGACGCGCTTCTGAGTGGCTGGAAAGCCCCGAAACAGGCGATTTCCGCGCTCGCGCAACGGACGGGCAAGCCGGTGCTGTTCACCGAGATGGGCTACTGCTCCGCCGCGACCGCCGCCGCCGAGCCGTGGGCCTGGCCCGAGCATGGCTCGACCGCTGTGGCCGACACGGCGCTCCAAGCCCGACTCTACGAAGCCGCTTTCCGTAGCTTCTGGGACGAGCCGTGGTTCGCCGGGGCGCTTGTCTGGAAGTGGTATCCCGGCCCCGACCGGGTTCGGCCGGGCGACTGGTTTCGCCCGCAGGACCGTCGCCTGACCGATTTCACCCCGCAGGACAAACCGGCCGCCCGCGTGATGGCCCGCTGGTTCGTCCGCTCAACCAACTCGACCCAAACGCCATGAGCATCCCGCCGCAGACCGATCAGACCGCCGAACCGCGTCCCGCGCCCGATCCCGCCGTGACTGCGACGGGCGGCTCGTCCGAGCGCGACATGCTGTCGATCAACACGCTCCGCACGTTGTCCATCGACATGGTCCAACAGGCCAACAGCGGTCATCCGGGGTTGCCGATGGGCGCGGCGCCGATGGCTTATGCGCTGTTTACCCGACACCTGCGCTTCGATCCGACCGACCCGACGTGGGCCAACCGCGACCGGTTCATCCTCTCGGCCGGACACGGCAGCGCCCTGCTGTACGCGCTGCTGCACATGGCGGGCTATGATCTGACGATAGACGACCTGAAGCAGTTCCGTCAGTTCGGCTCCAAAACGCCGGGCCACCCGGAGATCTTTCTGACGCCCGGCGTCGAGATGACGACCGGTCCGTTGGGTCAGGGGTTCGGCAACGGGGTCGGGATGGCGATGGCGGAAGCGCATCTGCGGGCCACGTTCGGTCGCGACGGCCGCTCGCCCATCGACCACCATATCTACGCGCTGGTTTCGGACGGCGATCTGATGGAAGGCGTCGCGTCCGAAGCCGCCTCGCTCGCCGGTCACTTGAAGCTCGGTCGGCTGATCTATCTGTACGACGACAACCACATCTCGCTCGACGGGCCGACCTCGCTGGCTTTCACCGAGGACCGGATGAAGCGGTTCGACGCCTACGGCTGGCACACGCAGCAAGTCGAGGACGGCAACGACGTGGACGCGATCAGCCGGGCCATCGACGCGGCCAAAGCCGACGAGCGCCCGTCGATCATCGCCGTCCGCACGATCATCGGGTTCGGTTCGCCGAACAAGGCTGATTCGTCAAAAGCCCACGGCTCGCCGCTCGGTCCCGACGAGGTCAAGCTGACCAAGGAA
>JBBSVG010000643.1:0-2297 GCA_038233775.1 Bacteroidota bacterium
AGCGTCGTGCGAAGATCGTCGGCGGACATGGTCGAACCTCGGTCGAAACATAAAAAACCGCCCCGGCGAGAGGCCGAGGCGGTTTCGGGAAACAGATCGGGCGGACTTACTGTCCCGACGGTTGCTGCGCGGCTTCCTGCTGGAACTGCTGGTTGGCGACAATCGCCAGCTCGACCCGACGGTTGCGCGCCAAGTTGTCCGGCGTGTCGTTCGGGGCGACCGGGTTCGACTCGCCCATGCCCGTCACCTTCAACCGCGTCCGGTCGACGCCCCGGTTGGCGAGGTACATCGCCGTGCTCTCGGCCCGCTGCTCGGACAGCCGATGGTTGTACTCATCGGCACCCCGGCTGTCGGTGTAGCCAAACAGCGTGATGTCGGTGTTCGGATACTGGGCCAAGCTCGTCGCCAGCTTGTCGAGCGCGTCCTTCGACGACGGGGCCAGCTCGGCGGAGTTCGTCGCGAACAGGATGCCCGACGGCAGCGTGACCTGAATGCCCTCGCCGACGCGGTCCACGACGACGTCCGGCGGCAACTGCTGCTTCATCTCCTCGGCCTGCTTGTCCATCTGGTGGCCGATGATCGCCCCGGCCCCACCACCGACGACACCGCCGATGATCGCGCCTTTGGCGGTCGAGTGGCCGGTCGCTTTCGCGATCACGCCGCCGATGATGGCACCGGCACCGGCACCGATCCCGGCGCCCTTGGTCGCATTGTTCAGGTTCTTGCAGCCGACGGCGCCGAGGCCCATCGTCCCGGCCAGCATCAGCGTGACCAGCGACTTCCGCTTCAACAGATTTTGCATTTGGAAACTCCTCAATCAGGGAATCAGGTCATCCGACTCTTTAGCGGATCGGTGAAGCTTACAGACAACCCCGATGCCGTCCGGTCCGTTTCCCTGTGCCCTGGCGCACATCGGTCTGAATTGTGTCGCCGGGGAAAGTTGGCTATGTTCACCGCCGACCGATTCCCCTTTCACTCTTTCCCGCTCTGACATGGCCGACTGCTGCGATGGAATGGCGACGCTGTTCGACGACGGCTGGGCCGAGCGCGAGTTGCGGGCGCACCGACGACGCGGGCTGCCGTCGCGGACTCGGGCGCTCGTCTCGTGGCTCGTCGCTCGCGGCGTGACCGGCTGCTCGGTGCTCGATGTTGGTGCCGGGATCGGCGCGATCCATCTGTCGCTGCTCCAGTCCGGCGCGGATCGGGCGGTCGATGTCGATCTCGCCCCGGCCTGCCTCGCCGCCGCCCGATTGCACGCCGACCAACTTGGGCTGCGCGACCGGGTGACGTACGTCGAGGGCGATCTGGTCGAACAGGCGCCGCGTCTCGAACCGGCCGATCTGGTCGTGCTCGACCGTGTCGTCTGCTGCTACCCCGATCCCGACCGCCTGCTCACTGCCATCGCTGGGCTGACGACGACCCGCTGCGCGCTGGTTTATCCGCGCAGCGGGGCGCTGCTTCGCGGACTGGTCGCGCTGCTCAACGGCATCCGCCGACCGTTCGGGGCGACGGTTTTCTTCCACGCCCACCCGCGCCGCCGACTCGAACAGATCCTCACCTCGGGCGGCCTCGACCGGCGGAGCTACGACCACGTCGGGCTCTTCTGGCGCGTGACGGTGTACGAAAAAGGCGCCGCATGAAGCGATTCAGGCTCGGCGCCCGGACCCGCCGCGTGCTGCTCTGGCTCGGTTTGACGCTGACGGCCGCGCTGGTCGTCGGGCTGTCGTGGCCGCTCTCGCCCGACACGATGGCCGGCGGCGCGGTCGTCAGCTTGCGCGTGACGGGTCGAGACGGAGCGATGCTGCGCGAGGCGCCGGCCGGAACGGGCTCGGGGCGCGGTCGTCCGGTCCGGTTGGACGAAATCAGCCCGGCGGCGGTCGCGGCGCTCGTCTCGGTCGAAGACCGCGCGTTCTATCATCACATCGGCGTCAATCCGGCGGCGATTGTCCGGGCGGCGTGGACGAACAGCCGGGCCGGGCACACCGTCTCGGGCGGCTCGACCGTCACGATGCAGGTTGCCCGGTTGCTGCGCGGCCGGGTTCAGCGCTCGATGGCGGACAAGCTATCCGAAGCATGGTTGGCGCTTCGGCTCGAAGCTCACCTGTCCAAAGATGCGATTCTCGAACTCTGGCTCAACCGCGCCTCGTTCGGCAACGGGGCGCACGGGATCGAGGCGGCGGCGCGGCTCTATTTCGGCAAATCGGCCCGCGACCTGACGACCGGCGAAGCGGCGCTGCTCGTCGGCTTGCCGCAAGCGCCGACCGTGCTCGACCCGTTTCGCCATCTCGACCGCGCCC
>JBBSVG010000644.1:0-2293 GCA_038233775.1 Bacteroidota bacterium
AGCGTGCTGGCCGCGCTCGACTCGCTTCAACCGGACCCATCCGCATGAAAAACCGACCGTGGCGGCTGGCCTACAACGCCGTCGGCGTGCCGCTGATGATGGCCGGGGCGCAGGTCGCCCGCCGCTTCTCGCCCAAGCTCGACCGAGCCTTAGCCGGTCGGCAGAACCTGTTCCTGCGACTCGAGTCAGCGCTCGAACCGCTGCCGACCGACGCGCCCCGACTCTGGCTGCACGCCGCCTCGGTCGGTGAGTTCGAGCAAGGCCGACCGATCCTGCGCGCCTTGAAGGAGCAGTTGCCCGAGTTGCAGACGGTTGTCTCGTTCCAGTCGCCGTCCGGTTACGATCTGGCCGCCCGCCGTCAGCCGCCCGAGGCCGACGTCATCACCTACCTGCCGCTCGATACCCGCCGCGCCGCCGAACGGTTCGTCGCGACCGTGCGCCCGACGCTCGGCGTGGTCGTTCGCTACGAATACTGGCCGAACCATACGTGGGCGATGAGTCGCGTCGGCCGGCCGCTGGCCCTCGTCTGCGCCTCGCTCCGGGCCGATGCGCCGTATCTCGCCGCCGGACTGCGCCCGTTCGCCCGCTCGGTCCTCTCGGCCTACAGCCAAGTGCTGACCGTCAGTCAGACCGATCTGGAGCGGTTCCGCGACTTGCTCGGCGATGCGACAGGCGAACCCAAGTTGCTCGTCGCAGGCGACACGCGCTACGATCAGGTGCTCCGTCGCCGCGACGAGGCGCGCTCGGCGCCGCCCTTGCTGCCCGAAGCGTTCACCGACCGGATGTGCGTCGTCGTCGCTGGCTCGACTTGGCCGCCGGACGAGTCGGCGCTGACCACTGCCTTCGACGGGCTGCGGCTGCGCCATCCAAACCTCCGGCTCGTGCTTGTTCCGCACGAACCGACGGCGGCGCACCTCGAGCCGCTGATGGCCGCGCTCGGTTCCCGGTTCGGTCCCGAGGCGGCGATCCGGTATTCGCACCTCGACCGGTATCGCAACCAGCCGATCATAGTCGTGGATCGGCTGGGGATTCTGGTCGCGCTCTACGGCGGCGCCGACATCGCCTACGTCGGCGGCGGGTTCACCTCCGGCATCCACTCGACGCTCGAAGCGGCAGCCTACGGCATCCCGGTCATCTTCGGGCCGAAGCACGGCAAATCGCCCGAAGCCGCGCCGCTGATCGAGTCCGGCGGCGGGATCGCGGCGACCGATGCGGCAGCGGTGGCGACGGCGCTGGGACGGTTTCTGGACGACAAGACAGCCCGCGAGGCGGCCGGGTCGGCGGCAGGCGCGCTGATCGAGAGCGGACGCGGGGCAACCGAGCGCACGGTTGCGGCGCTCTTGCCGCTCTTGACCGGCGGGTTATAGCAGCTTCAGCCCGTGTCGCCGGGCGGCGGCGAACTGCGCTTCGTTGAAGCGGTAGAGGCGGCCACGGGTTCGGGGACCATCGGTGACCTCGGTCAGAATGTGCAGCCCGACGATCTTGCGGCGGAAGTTGCGCTTGTCGAGCGGTCGGCCGAGAATGATCTCGTACACCTGCTGCAACGCCGAGAGCGTGAACGTCTCGGGCAACAGTTCAAACCCGACGGCGGTGTAATCGAGCTTGCCACGCAGCCGCGCCAGCCCGGTTTGCAGCACCTGCTCGTGGTCGAACGCCAGCGGCAGGTTGCCGAGCGCTTGGTCAAGCGGCACCCAGCGGGCATCGCTCGCGTCGTCGCCGGAGCGGACGGCGGCCGTATCGGCGGCGCTGACCAACCCGTAGTAGGCGACGGAAATCGTTCGGCCGCGCGGGTCGCGGTCAGGATCGCCGAAGGTGTAGAGCTGTTCGATATACAGATCGCCAGAGAGGCCGGTTTCCTCGCGCAACTCCCGACGCGCCGCCGCCTCAAGATCCTCGTTCATCTCGACGAACCCGCCCGGAATCGCCCAGCGGTCGCGAAACGGCTCGCCTTTCCGCTGGATCAGCAGCACGCTGAGGCGCTCGTCGAGCACGGCGAACAGCAGCACATCGACCGTTAGGGCCGGGCGTGGGTAGTCGTAACAGTGCGGTTTAGCTGTCGCCATCGTCGTCAGCCTCGCTATCGGGGAGCGCCGCGCCGGTCAGCAGCGCGGTTGCGGCTTCGGCGAACCGGGGATTTCGGTCGATCAGCACGATCTTCCGCAGCCGACTCTCGGGGTAGCGGACGCCGTGATCGGCCAGCGCGGCGATGATCTCGGCCGCCGCATCGACGTAACGGACCTTCGCCGACGCCCCGAGCGCCGGAATCGCCAGTCCGCCGAGGCCCATCTGCTCG
>JBBSVG010000645.1:0-2289 GCA_038233775.1 Bacteroidota bacterium
CGCGTGCGCAAAAGCAACGGTCCCGGCGGTCGATCCTCAGGGGTACTTTGACGGCAGCATCGACGGTGCCGGAAACATTAACCTCACGGGCTATGCTTTCGACCTCAACCAGCCGGGCGTTCCGCTCAACGTGATGTTTACGACCAACGGTCAGGTTACGCAGATCATTGGTGCGACCGGACCGCGCCCCGAGCTTGCCTACTACGGCATACCCGGTAACCACGGCTTCGCGACAAGCTACAAGAGCCCTTCGGCCGCCAGCGCAGATGTGTGCATGTGGGCGTTCAACGTCGGACCGGGTGCTAATGCTTTCGTCGGCTGCAAGACGGTCAAACCCCCGCAGATCAATCCTCAGGCGGCGTTTGCCGCGTCGGCGTCGGGCAAGCAGATCAACCTCAACGGTTGGGCGTTCGACATGAGCGCCCCAGCCTCTCCGGTGACACTGATGATCACGACCAACGGTCAGGTGACGCAGTTCACCTCGGCCTCCGGACCGCGACCGGAACTGGCTGCGTACGGGGTTCCCGGGAATCACGGCTTCGCTATGTCCTACACATCGCCGAAGGCAGGCACCAACCAGGTGTGTGTCTACGCATTCGATATTGGCGGCGGCGAAAACATCCTGGCCGGCTGCCAGAACGTCACGACAGCGTGACGTTCGACGCGCACCGAGTCCGGTCTGAGCGCCCGATGTGACTCAGACCGTGGTCGGCGCGTCGTACTATAGGTCAGTTCGCTGCTCGGACCGTGAGCGCTTGGGTACGAACAATCCATCTGCAGTCCCACACAGGTAGGCAAGTGTCAATTCTCGAATCTGCGCGCGACGTATGGCGTTACCGCGGCCTCATCGGCAACTTCGCGAGCCGGGAGATCAAAGGTAAATACAAGAGAAGCGCGCTGGGTTCGGCGTGGTCGCTGCTTAACCCCCTCGCAACCCTGGCGGTTTACAGCCTCGTCTTCGGATTCTTTCTGAAGTTTCAGCCGCGCGTCGGCGGCAACGGCACGCTTGAGAGCTTTCCGATCTATTTGTTTACGGCGCTGGTCATCTGGAACTTCTTCAACGCGATGGTGACCGGAAGCATGTTTGCACTCGTCGGCGCCGGCCCGCTGCTTCGAAAGATCTATTTTCCGCCGTTTGCGCCGGTCGTCGGATCCGGACTTGCGGTGCTGAACCAGACAGCGATCGAATTTGGAATTTTGATCGTGGTCTTCGTTGTGGTCTGGAACGTGAGCTGGACGATCCTCCTCCTTCCGGTCTTGCTCGTCTTCCTGGCAGCCTTTAGCCTTGGCGTTGGAATGTTCCTCGCGATGCTCAACGCGCGCTTCCGAGACGTCAACTACATCATCACGGTGCTACTCAACTTTCTCTTCTATAGTGCGCCGATCATCTACCCGATCGAGCTTGTACAGAAGAAATACGGGGATTATCCATGGCTGAGAATTTATGAGTGGAACCCGCTGACGGTATTTGTCGAGTCATTTCGGAACATCCTTTGGGACCTGAAGTTCCCTGGCTGGCCGAGCATGATTTACATGTTCGCGGTCAGCGGGCTGGTTCTGATCGGTGGCTGGGCCTTCTTCCAACGACGCGCCCGTGACGTGAGTGAGGAGCTCTAGGTGGTCATCTCGCAGCCTTCAAGCTCGCGGCGACGCGGGCCCGCCATCGAGATTCGCAACGTGTCGAAGAAGTTCAAACTCTTCTCTGACCGGCGCACCAACCTGAAAGAGATGTTCACCGACCGCCGCCGCAAGGATAAGAGTGACGATTTCTGGGCATTGAAGGATATCTCGTTCGACATCCCGCGTGGCAAGACTTTTGGGCTGATCGGGCACAACGGGTCGGGCAAGTCGACCCTGCTCAAACTCGTAGCCGGCATCCATCGCCCGTCCGACGGCACTGTGACGACCCACGGCCGAATCTCGGCGATGCTTGAACTGGGTGCTGGTTTTCATCCAGAGCTCTCCGGCCGCGAGAACATCTACCTCAACGGATCGATTCTTGGCCTGACGCGTAAGCAGATCGACGCGGCGATGGAGCAGATCATCGAGTTCAGCGGGCTGCGGGAGTTTATTGAGACACCCGTCAAGGTGTACTCATCTGGCATGTACGTGCGGCTGGGCTTCGCGATCGCTGTCAATCTGGATCCAGAGATTTTGATCATCGACGAGGTGATCGCGGTCGGCGACGAGGAGTTCCAGCGGAAGTGTTTCGATCATCTTTACGAACTTCGTCGGACCGGCACGACGATTGTGCTCGTGTCACACAGTCTCGGCCTGGTGGCCGACCTA
>JBBSVG010000646.1:0-2287 GCA_038233775.1 Bacteroidota bacterium
ACCCCGACCGCCGATCCGGCTGCTTGACGCTGCTGGATCGGCTGAGCGGGTAGCGTCTCAGCGCAGCGTCAACCCGTCGAGTGAGACGACATAGGTGTGCGCGGCGGCGTCGTGGTGGATGGCGTAGCTCGTCGGGTAGTAGCGCCCGGCGACCGGATAGACCGACGGCTGCGGGATTGCGGCGGTCATGTCGGGGTTCGACTGCAGATAGGCGCGGGTGATCATCGGCTCGATGAACGTCATCCGCCCGTCGTAGGAGCCATAGATCAGCGTTTGGGTGAACGTCGCCCCGTGAAGTTCGGCCGAGGCCGGGTTCGCCCAGTGCCGACCCATGCGCGGGATGCCGCCGGGCAGCGGGATGTAGCCGGCTGGGCGCGCGTTGACCGGCGGCAGGGTGTTGATCTTGACCGTGTCGGCCCCGGTGGCGGTGATCCCATTGCGCTCGGCGGTCGAGATCATGTAGAAATGCACGTCGAAGTGGGGCAAGTCATAGACGTGCTCCGGCTCGTGGCCCATCGGGTTCCAGTCGAGCCCGACGTGGTTGAACGCTGTCTGGCTCGCTGTCGTCGGGATGAGGATGTCCGTCGATGGCCCGAAGCCCGAGGCGCGCAGCCCGTTCATGGCCGACTCGCTCAGCGTCACGCCGACGCTGGTCGGGTGGCCCGACCCGTCGAGCCGGACCCACGTTTGGGCGGTTCCGCTGCCGACAGTTTTGGTCTCGCCGACCACGGTTTGGGCCATCGACTGCACCGGCACGTCCTCGTCGGAGCACGAGGCGATGAGCGGCATCAAGAGGGCCAGCGGCGCGAGCCGGGCCAGCGAGGCATAGGGGAGACGCATAGGGCAAGCGTGGGTCTGAGGTTAAAGGGAAACTGGGGGCCGGTAAAGCTAACAGATTGTGCGTTTGAAGTCAACCTTTGTCGCATTGTCGCAGCACGTAAACGGTCAAGGGAAGCGGATACGTTGCTGTCCGATCCCGCCGCCCGCGTTGCAACG
Source organism: Bacteroidota bacterium (assembly GCA_038233775.1). Lineage (GTDB taxonomy): Bacteria > Bacteroidota > JBBSVG01 > JBBSVG01 > JBBSVG01 > JBBSVG01. The sequence continues at coordinate 997 of JBBSVG010000646.1, forward strand.
GTCCCGGCCCGGTGTTACCTTTGACCGCTCGATGGCAGGGGGGTGGATGGCCTCGGCCTCGGCTACATGGAAGCAACCGGAGTGCAGATGAAACAGTGGATGCGGACGGGCGCGGCGACAGCGTCGCTGGTGGTGGCCTCGGTCGGTGCGGCGTGGGCGTGGGGCAAAACGGGGCACCGGATCATCAACGCCTCGAGCACCATGCACCTGCCGACGGCGATGAGCGGCCTCGCGGCCCAGTCCGCGTACCTCGGCAGCCACGCGTCGGACGCCGATTCGCGCAAGAGTAGCGACCCGGCCGAGAAGCCCAAGCATTTCATCGACATCGACGCCTACCCGGAGTTCCGCGCCGGGACACTGTCGCATTCCTACGACGCGCTCGTCGCCAAGTACGGCGCGGCCGTCGTGATCGACCGGGGGACGGTGCCGTGGACGGTCGGTGCGGTCAAGACCCAACTCTCGGCGGCGATGCGCTCCGGTGACTGGCCCAAAGCCTACCTGCTCGCGGCCGACCTCGGCCACTATGTCGGCGATTCCGGGCAGCCGATGCATGCGACCGAGAACTTCGACGGACAGCTCACCGGCAACCGGGGCATCCACTCGCGTTACGAATCGAGCATGGTGGATCGGCACGAAGCGGAGCTGCAACCGGTCGTGGGCCAAGCGGTATACCTGCCCGATCCGGTCGAGGCGATGTTCACCCTGCTCGGCGAATCGAACGCCGGCGTCGATTCGGTCATGGCGGCCGACAACACCGCCAAAGTGCTCGATAGCGGCTACGGCACCGTTTATTACGACGAACTTTGGCGCTTGACCGGGGCGATGACCAAGCGCAGGGTGCAGCGGTCGAGCGAGATGCTGGCGAGCCTGCTGTACACCGCTTGGGTCAACGCCGGACAGCCGCCGGTGCCCGGCACGACCGCCGTCGCGCTCGGCGATGCGGCAAACGAACTCACCCGCTCGTTCCGGCTCCAACAGAACGAGCCGAACCCGTTCAACCCGACCACCGAGATCACCTTCGATCTGCCCCGAACGGCCGACGTGACGCTGGTCGTCTTCGACGCGACCGGCCGCGAGGTCGCCCGACCGGTCGTTGGGACCGTGTTGGCCGGACATCACCACGTCGCCTTCGACGGCACCGGGCTGCCGACGGGCGTGTACCTCTACCGACTCACCACCGCCGACGGCCTCGTTCAGAGTCGCCGGATGCTCCTGTTGCGATAACGACGATGGCCCCTTTCAATCCACCCCGAGCGACGGTTCTGCCGATCAACACCTACGGCGACGACGT
>JBBSVG010000647.1:0-2282 GCA_038233775.1 Bacteroidota bacterium
AACTGGCCGAGGCGGCGTTCCTGGAGCGCGAGCGGCCGGTCGGCCAACGGCGCGTTTACGTCGTCACGCTCGGCTGCTCGAAGAACACGGTCGATAGCGAACTCTTGATCGCGCAGTTGAAAGGCAACGATTTCGTCGTCGCCACCGGGGCCGACGATGCCGATGTCGTCGTCGTCAACACCTGCGGCTTCATCGAGTCGGCGAAGCAGGAATCCATCGACACGATCTTGGCGGCGACCGAACTGAAGGCGCAGGGCAAGCTCGGCCACGTCTTCGTTACGGGCTGTTTGGCCGAGCGGTACAAAGCCGAGCTTGAGGCCGAGTTGCCCGAGGTGGACCGGTTCTTCGGCGTGCTGCAACTGCCGGAGATTCTGGCCGAACTCGGCGGCCGTTACCGGCGCGAGTTGTTGGGCGAGCGGACGCTGACCGGGCCGACGCACTCGGCGTTCTTGAAGATCTCGGAAGGGTGCGACCACCCGTGCGCCTTCTGTGCGATCCCGCTCATGCGCGGCCACCACGTCAGCCGCCCGGTTGACGAGATCGTCCGCGAGACGGAAGGATTGGCCCGACAAGGCGTGCGCGAGTTGAGCCTGATCGCGCAAGATTTGACCTATTACGGGCTGGACAGAACCGGCAAGCGGACGCTGGCCGACCTCGTCCGGCAGGTCGCCGACGTGTCCGGGATCGAGTGGGTTCGGCTGATGTACGCCTACCCGGCGCACTTCCCGCTCGATTTGCTCGACGTCATCGCCGATCACCCGAACGTCTGCAAGTATCTGGATATGCCGGTTCAGCACGGCTCGGACGCCGTTTTGAAGCACATGCGTCGCGGGATGACGCGCAAGCGGACCGAAGCGCTGTTGCAAACGATCCGCGACCGGGTGCCGGGGATCGCGCTGCGAACGTCGGTCATCGTCGGTTATCCCGCCGAGACGCGGGCCGAGTTTGAGCAATTGCTCGATTTCGTCAAGACCGCGCGGTTCGACCGGTTGGGCGTGTTTACGTATTCGGTCGAGGACGACACGGCGGCCTTTCCGCTCGGCGACACGATGGATCAGGCCGAGAAGGACGAGCGCGCCGCTGAGTTGATGGAGTTACAGCGGACGATCTCGGCCGAGAAGAACGCGGCCCGCGTCGGCTTGACCGAGCGGGTGCTGATCGACCGGATCGAGGGCGAGTTCGCCGTCGGCCGGACCGAGCGCGACGCGCCGGAGGTGGACAACGAGGTGCTCGTCGAACTCTCACCCGCCATTCGGGTGGGGGAATTCGTCCAAGTCGAAGTCACCGACGCAGCCGAGTACGATCTGTTCGCCCGCGTCGTATCTTGACTGGTCGGGCGTGTTGCGGTGGCATGGAACGTGCTTTTTCAGCCCGATACACCTGGCTGGGAGGGACGAGCGATGCGGCGAATCGAGAGGAAGACGATGGCGGTCCGGCTGGCGGTTGCCACGCTGGCGACGGTTGGACTGAGCTTGGTCGGCAGACCGGCGTTGGCGCAGGTCGAGGCCCAGGGCGCACCGAACCCGTCAACGGTCGGTGCGCCCTTGTTCGCGTTCGACACGCTGAACTTTCTGCCCGACGACACCAGCTCGGCCGGGCGACTCGACACGTACCTGCGGATCGACCACAACCGCCTCACCTTCATCCGCGCCCGTGACAGTCGCGGCTTCGAGGCCGGTTTCGAGGTGACGCTTGCCGCGAGGAAGAAGGGCGACGACCGATTGGTCGCCGAGAAGACGTGGAGCGAGCGGGTCCGGGTCGCCTCGTTCGAGGAAACGAACAGCGCGCGCGGCTACAACCTGGCCCAGCGGACGCTCCGGCTCGAACCCGGCGACTACAAGATCACCGCGACGCTGCGAGACGACGAGAGCGGCACCCAAGCGCAGCAGACGCGCGACGTAACGGTCCGCGACCTCCGTCCCGAGGGGCTCTCGGCGGCGACGATCAGCGATCTGATGCTAATTCAGGCCACCAGCGCCGGTCCCGAGGGTCGGCAGATCGTCCCGCACGTCTCGTCGCGGATCGCGGCCGGGCTGCGGCACCCGTTCAGCCTGTTCGTCGAGGCGTACCGCGCCGGTCGCGACACGGTCGGTGGCTACAACTTGCGCTACAAGCTGGTCGATCTCGCCACCAGTCGGCGCGAGGCGGTCGTCTGGGAAGGGGTGCAGCCGGTCGCGCTGACCGGTCGGCGGACGCAGCAAGTCTTGCAGTTGCAGGCGCCCGAGACGGTTGGCGGCGGCGAATATCGGCTCGATATGCAGCTCGTCGATGCGTCAGACCGG
>JBBSVG010000648.1:0-2282 GCA_038233775.1 Bacteroidota bacterium
AAACTCGGCGACGGTCCGATTGTCTTCTTCGCGCCATACCTGAGCTTCGGTCGCGCTTTCTGATGGCGTTTGCTTTACAGTGTTAACCTCTTAACGCGGAGGGATTGCGTCGGCGTGGCTCGGCGGCGGAACCGGTTTTGTTATCTTTGAGCTAAACAGCCGATCTTTTCCGCTACCGCGAGGTTTCCCATGACCCCTTATCCCGGCGCGTTCGCCTCCGACGACGAGACCGACGACCTGCTGACCCCCGGCCCTTCGGGTCACGTTGATGTGCCCGACACGCCCGAGATGGCTGCGCTCCGCGAGCGGCAGACGGCTTGGGAACTCAACGATCTCGCCCGTGCGAAGGAGATTCCGGGGCTGTACGAGAACCTGAGCGCCCTACCGATCAAGCCGCTCTACACGCCGCTCGACACGGCCGGGATCGACTTCGACAAGGAAATCGGCTTCCCCGGCCAGTTCCCCTACACGCGCGGCATCCATGCGAACCTCTACCGGGGCAAGCTGTGGACGATGCGGCAGTTCGCTGGCTTCGGCACGCCAGAGGACACCAACGCCCGCTATCATTATCTGCTCGACCACGGCCAGACCGGTTTGTCTGTCGCCTTCGATATGCCCGCGCTGATGGGCTACGACCCAGATCACGAGTTGGGTCGGCCGGAGATCGGGCTGTGCGGCGTCAGCGTCGCCTCGCTGGTCGATATGGAGACGGTCTTCAAGGGCATCCCGCTCGACAAGGTCTCGACCTCGATGACGATCAACTCCACGGCGATGATCGCCCTGGCGTTCTATCTGGTCACGGCCGAGAATCAGGGCGCCAAACGCGGCGACCTGCGCGGGACGATCCAGAACGATATTCTGAAAGAGTATATCGCGCAGAAGGAGTGGATTTTCCCGCCGCGCCCGTCGGTCCGCATCGTGACCGACATGATCGAGTTCTGCAACGCCGAGATGCCGAAGTTCAACCCGGTCTCGGTCTCCGGCTACCACATCCGCGAGGCTGGCTCGACGGCCGTGCAGGAACTCGCGTTCACGCTGGCCGACGGGTTCGCCTACATCGAGGCCGCCATCGAGCGCGGGTTGGACGTCGATGCGTTCGCGCCGAGCATCTCGTTCTTCTTCAACTCGCACCTCGATTTCTTCGAGGAAATCGCCAAGCTGCGGGCGGCGCGGAAGATCTACGCCAAGCGGTTGCGCGACGTGTACGGGGCAAAAAACCCCAAATCGTGGCAGTTGCGCTTCCATACGCAAACGGCGGGCGTCTCGCTGACGGCGCAGCAGCCGGAGAACAACATCGTCCGCACGGCGTTTCAGGCGCTTGCGGCCGTGCTTGGCGGAACCCAGTCGCTGCACACGAACTCGATGGACGAGACGCTTGCGCTGCCGAGCGAGAAGGCGGTCAAGATCGCCCTCCGCACGCAGCAACTGATCGCCTATGAAACCGGCGTGACGAACACGGTCGATCCGCTGGGCGGGTCGTACTATGTCGAGAGCCTGACCGAGCACATGGAGCGCGAGGCGGAAGCGTATTTCCGCCGGATCGACGCGCTCGGTGGCGTGATTCCGGCCATCGAGCAAGGGTTCTTCCAGCGCGAGATCGCCGAAGCCGCCTACAAGTTCCAGCGCGAGTTGGAGGCCAAGCAGCGGCTGATGGTCGGCGTGAACGAGTTCGTCGAGGAAAACGAGCAGATCGATATTCCGATCCTGAAGATCGACCAGCAGTGCGCCACCCGACCGCTCGAGCGGCTGGCCCGGATCAAGGCCGAACGCTCCGATGCCGATGTCAAGCGGACGCTGGCTGCGCTTCAACAGGCCGCCAAAGACGGGACGAACGTCATGCCGCCGCTCGTCGATGCGACCCGCGCCCACGTCACGCTCGGCGAGATGGTCGATGCGCTCAAATCCGAGTTCGGCACCTACGACGAACCGGGCGTTTTTTAGCCTTCATGCAAAATGACCAATAGGGCGAAGCGCAAGCCGCAAGCCGCTGGTCGATGACGAGGGCGAGGGCGAGGTTCGCGAGATCATCAACGCGGACCTTCGCTCTTTTCGTCCGGCCAGCGAGGTCGTCTCCGAGACGCTGCTTCGCAAGTTCGACGCGCATCGGTTGCAATTCTCACAAGCGGTTGACACGACCCAGACAGTTCATCTATCTGACCCCAAATTATGAATCGACCGATTCGGGTGCTTATCGGCAAAGCCGGGCTTGACGGCCATGATCGCGGCGCCAAAGTCATCGCCAGCGCCCTGCGCGATGCCGGGATGGAGGTCATCTACACCGG
>JBBSVG010000649.1:0-2280 GCA_038233775.1 Bacteroidota bacterium
GCACGTGGGCCGATCCGGCCGCCTACGACGCCCAAGCGGCCAAGCTGGCGAAAATGTTCGTCGACAACTTCGCCCAGTTCACCGACCGGGTCGCCCCGGCCGTCGCCCAAGCGGGTCCGCAGGGGTAAACCGGCCGGTTTCAGCGGGAGAGGGGCGGGACTGCGCAGCTGGCGCGGCCCGCCCTTCTGGCGCTTGGCCCGGTGGCGCGGGGTGAACGTTCGCGCCGCGCCCGAGCGTTGAAAACGACACGGCGACTCCGGTGGCGGGGTCGCGATTCTCATCCAACCCCCGTTTCCCATGTCGAAGCATCTTCCAACGAGCACCGCCTGGGTCGCCCTTGCGCTGATTGGGCTGGCGTCGTGTACGAAACCGGCGCCGCAGACCGCGACGACGATCCCGGTCGATTCCACCGGGACACCCGACGCGACCGTCGTCGGTGGCGAGGCGCCGAAGCCGAACGATCAGATGCAGGCCGTGCTCGACCAGCTCACGGCGCTCGGCGGCAAGCCCATCGAAAAGCTCTCGGCCGACTCGGCCCAACTCCAGCCGACCCCAGCCGATGCCGTTGCGGCACTGCTCAAGTCGAAGGGCAAACCGGTGACACCGATGCCGGTCGGCTCGGTCGTCAACCGGACGATTCCGGGGCCGGGCGGTCCGCTGCCGATCCGCATCTACACACCGGAGGGCGACGGTCCGTTCCCGCTGATCGTCTATTACCACGGCGGTGGCTGGGTGATCGCGACGAACGACACCTACGACGCCTCGCCGCGTGCGCTGGTCAACGCGACCAACGCGGTGGTCGTCTCAGTCGAGTACCGCAAGGCGCCGGCGCACCCGTTCCCGGCGGCGCACGACGACGCGCTCGCGGCGTACAAGTGGGTTTTGGAGAATGGCATGTCGATCAAGGGCGACACGGCTCGGGTCGCGTTGGTCGGCGAGAGCGCTGGCGGCAACCTTGCAGCGGCGACGAGCCTCGCGGCCAAGCAGGCCGGGATCAAGCTGCCGGTGTATCAGGTGCTCGTTTACCCGGTCGCCGGGACCGACACGACGACCGCGTCGTACCTCCAGAACGCCAACGCCAAGCCGCTCAACCGGGCGATGATGGGCTGGTTCCTTCGCCGGACGATCAGCAGTCCGGCCGATCTGCAAGACCCGCGCTTGAACCTCGTCGCGGCCGACTTGAGCGGGATGCCGCCGACGACCATCGTCAACGCGCAGATCGACCCGCTGCGGACCGAGGGCGAGCAACTGGCCGCCCGGCTCCGTGCCGCTGGCGTCAAGGTTCGGCAGAAGACGTTCGCCGGCGTGACCCACGAGTTCTTCGGCATGACCGCCGCCGTCGATCAGGCCCAAGACGCCGTCATCTACGCCGCCGATGGCCTCAATAGCGCCCTGAAAGGCAAGTAATGACGGGCTTTCGATTGATGAGTGATGAATGCGGAATGATGAGCGGAACGCCGGAGCGCAGCGGCGATTTCTACGCATCACTCGCCTTTCTGGCGACCTGCCCCGTCGCCCAGCCGTCGTTGAACCGGAACGATTCGGGTGGGGAAAGGTTCATATTGGAACACATTCTTTGTCGCACAGATGGCTCGATCCGAGCCGCCCGTGCGGACTTCGTCAAATGTTCCAGAGGTCTCGATGTTCTCTTCTGTCAAACCTGCCCTGCTGCTCGCCGGTCTCGGCTTGCTCTTCACCGGCTGCACGGACCACGACGACAACAACCCGATCACGCTCCCGAGCACGGAAACGACGGTGCGCGTCGTCGGTGGCGGTACGGTGATTCAGATGCTGCCCGCGCCTGCGACCTTTGCCGACACGGCGGCGTCGCTGATCGCCCAGTTCCCCGAGCCGAGCCGCTCGAAGTTCGCCATGATCGCGCAGATGGGTCCGTTCTCCAACAACATCGCCACGCTCCCGGCTGGCGCGTTCGACGTGACCTTCATCGACCGACCCGACGGGCGCGATAGCGTGCGCGGTACGGCCTCGTTCACCACCGCCGACGGGGGCAAGTGGGATGTCGTGATCTACGCCGTCAACCCCACCGATCCGGGGCCGATGGAGCCTTACTTCGGTGGCATCGGGCGGCATGTGGACATCCACGGCGAGGCGCTCCGCCACGTTCCGTTGATGCCACGGCTGATCTCTGAAGTGGCGATGTGGGGCAAAGCGCGGCTCAGCAAGGACGGCACGCTGATCAAGGCCGACGCGCCAATCCACATCATGTTTTCCTCCAACACCCGAGGCGCCGACCTCAAATACCGGTGCTTCGACTGCCGC
>JBBSVG010000650.1:0-2272 GCA_038233775.1 Bacteroidota bacterium
AGCAGCAGCAGCAACAGCCCCATAGCAATCGTCTCCGGTCAGGAAAAAGGCCGGCTCAAGATACGCCCGTTGCGCGCCGACGGGTGACGGTTTGCGTGCCGCTCCACCGCTCGCCGGGCGATAGCGTCACCGACTGGCCGACAAGCGCCGCTTCGATGCAGACGAACCGCCGGGCCGCCTCCGCCCCCAAATCGGCCATCGCCGCCGCCTTTTCCGCGCCCGGATTCCAGACGACGACATCGGTAAAACCGGTCTGCTCGACCGACATCTGCCGCTCGCCGTCGCTCAACTCGACCGAACCTGGCACCGAGAGATACGCCCGGTCCACCTCGCCGCCGAACCGAATCGAGTCGGACTGCTCGACGGTTTCCCGACCGCCTTCGGCCTGATCGCGGACCGTCACGCCGCGCAGCCCGACGACGGTCGCATCGGCCACGTCCGCGACCCGAAGGTACGTGTGCAGCGCCCCGGTGAACGAGAAGGGTCCGTCGCCGCTGTTTTCGACCGTCAGCCGCAGCGTCAACCGGTCGGCCGTCAGCTCGATAGCGAGGTCCAGAGCGAAGGCGTGCGGCCAGAGCGACCGAGTCGCCTCGCTGTCGGTCAGCTGCATCGTCGCCCGGCCGATCTGTTGCGACTCGACCGACCACGGCGCCGTGCGGGCGAAACCATGTTTGGGCAGCGGACCGAGGTCGGAGAACTGCGGGAAGATGACCGGCACGCCGCCGCGAATCGCCGTGTCCGGTCCGAGCCGAGCCAGCGGACTGACGAACAGCTGCTCCTCGCCATCACCGGTTCGCCACGAGACGACGTGGCCGCCGTGCCGGTGGATCGCCGCGCAACTGCCATCGGCGCCGGTGATCGTGACTTCTGGCGCGTGATTCGTCAGCAGATCAGGCATCGCTATTCGTCGGTTATATCGATTCGTGAAAATCGGTTGCAAGGTTGATCTCCGTTCATGGTGAGCCTGTCGAACCATGAACGGAGCCACCGCTGTCATCCTTCGACAAGCTCACCACGAACGTATGCCTTACACTTCGATTTGCGGATTTGAGATCAGGTGAGCGACCGGCGCAGAATCAGACCGGTCTGTCTGTGATAAACGACCGACTCGACCGTCGTCCAGCCGAGCCGATGATAAAACGCCTCGCGGTCGTAAGCGACCAGAAACATCGCCTCAAAACCAAGCTGTCGCGCCGCTTGCTCGGCCGCCGCGACCAGTTCGCCGCCCAACCCGCGTCCCCGTTGCCCCGGCTCGACGTATAACCCGGCCAGCCACGGTGTCCACTCGCGCCGCTCCGGCACCTGCTCGGCCCGCAAGCTGACCGTCCCGACCGGCGCGCCGTCGATCAGCGCGACGAGCGTCAGCGGCAGATGGTCGGCGTGCAGCCGGGCGGAAAGCCGCTCGGTCTCGGTCGCAACAGTGCGAGCCTCGTCGAGGTGGCCCCATTCGCCAAAAAACCAGCCAGCCAGCGTCGGAATCGCCTCCGGGTGGTGCAGCAATAGGCTAATCTGCGACACGGTCGGCCTCACAGCAGCTTGTCGAACACCGTCACCGGCAACCGCTCGTAGCCGTTTCGGTCGTAAAACCGCAGCGCGGCGACGTTGTGCGTCAGCGACAGCAGGCTGACGGCGTGAAAGCCGGTTGCTCGGGCGTACGCTTCCAGCCAGCGGAGAAAGTCGCCGCCGATGCCCATTGAGCGGTGCGTCGGGTTGATATAAAGTTCGTCGAGCCAGAGGACGAACCCGCCGTACTCACTGAACCAGACCGGCACCGCCAGCGCGTAGCCGACGATCTCGCCGACCCGGTCCGCGACGGCGCACAGCCCGCGCGACGGCTGCCCGTCGAGATGCGCGAAGGTCCGAGCGATTTTCTCGGCCGAGATCGAGCGGATGCCGTCGCCCTCATCATACAGCCCGTGCATCAGTCTCGCGACGGCGTCGGTTTCCCCGGCGCGCATCGGCCTGAAGTCCACCGGCGGCGATTCGGCCCTATCTTCCACGTTGGAACCCCTTCCACAGCCCGAGTTCGTCATGCGCCGTTTCACCCTCACCGCCGCTCTGCTGCTCATCACCGCCGTGCCGACCGCTGCCCAGACCACCGCTTATCTGCGAAACCCCGATCTGGCGGTCGGCTACGTCGATAGCTGCGCGGCGTTCTGGCTGACGGCGTACGATCCGGCTGCCGGTGGCTACTGGACGAACGTGGACCGGACCGGCAAGCTGCTCGCGGCCTGGGGCACGAACAAGAACACGCTCAACCAGAGCCGCGACG
>JBBSVG010000651.1:0-2271 GCA_038233775.1 Bacteroidota bacterium
CGATGCGGTCAGGGTTGATATGGCGATAGTCGACAGCATCTGCTGCCGTTGTCTTGCCGTGAGCTGATGGCTGACGGCTGACGGCTGATAGCCGACAACTTCCGTTGCCGATCAGCCGGTTTTCTATCCCCAACAGCAGCAGCGCCGTCAGACCGAACAGCGGTCCGACAGCGTAGCACGGGAACGGGCGTCGATTCGGTCAGCCGAGGTCGTCGCCGCCTTCGAGCGCGTGCAGGTCTTGGGCGACCTCGCCAGCCGAGACGTGCAACTCGCTCGGATCGTAGCCCGGCTGACCGTAACGTTCGAGCGTGGCGTGCAGCGCGACCCGAACCGCTTCCGCGCCCTGCTCGGCGGCCCGCTCGATGGACGCTTCCGCATCGGTGATCGACGTGGCGATCTTCTGCCGCGAGACCCGACCCGAGCGCGGCGCGGCCAACAGGCCGAAGACGACGCCGCCGGCCACGCCGACGCCGAGCGCCGCCAGAGCCAATCCCCAATCCTGCTGTCTGCGCGTGCGTCCCATCGCCTCCGCCCTCCCGCTCCGTGGCACCGGTTCAGCCGTCGTGTTTTGGAAGATACACACGAACCGGCCGGGTCGCCGCTCAGCTGGAGTGGCCGATCAGCCGCATGAACTCAGCCCGCGTCTTCGAGTTCGACTCGAACGCACCGCTGACGGCGCTGGTCGTGGTGATCGAGTTGAGCTTCTGCACGCCGCGCATGGCGACGCACATATGCTGCGCTTCGAGCACCACGGCGACGCCTCGCGGTTTCAGCACCTCTTGCAGCGCGTCGCGGATCTGGACCGTCAGCCGCTCCTGGACCTGTAACCGGCGGGCGAACACCTCGACCACCCGAGGCAGCTTGCTCAGGCCGACGATTCGGCCATCGGGGATGTAGGCGACGTGGGCCTTGCCGAAGAACGGCAGCACGTGATGTTCGCAGAGCGAGTAGAAGTCGATGTTCTTGACCAGCACCATCTCGTCGTAATGCTCGTTGAAGACGGCGCTCTGCAAGATCGCTTTCGCGTCCTGCTCGTAGCCTTGCGTGAGGAAGCGCCACGCTTTGGCGACCCGAATCGGCGTCTTCGACAGCCCTTCGCGCTCCGGGTCTTCGCCCAAAAACCCGAGCGCTTGGTGAATCCCGTCGGCGATCCCGGCGACCAAGCGGCGCTCCTCGGGATCGGTCGGCATGGCTTCCAGTCGCGGGTCGTCGCTGACCAGATCGGCAAACGAGCGAGTCGGACTCGGCTGCGCCATCCCGGCCCGGTTCAACTCGGCGACGGTCTGCTCGCCGCCCAATCCGTTGTGGTTGTTTTCGCTGCTCATCGGTCGCCCCGGTATTCGGCGTGGTTGCGGTCCGTCTCCCAGACCTTGACGGCGTGGAGTCGGGCGTTCGGCCGCTGGAGGTGCGGCTCTAAAATCTCGAAAAAGCGGACGGCGAGGTTCTCGGCCGTCGGGTTGATGTCGCGCAAGAACGGGACATCGAGGTTGAGATGCTTGTGATCGACCTTTGATAAAATCTCGACCTCGCACAGATCCTTTAATTCTTTCAAGTCGATCACGTACCCGGTCAGCGGATCGAGCGAACCGACGACCGTCACTTCGATGACGTAGTTGTGACCGTGGCCGTTCGGGTTGTTGCACAGGCCGAACAACCGGTCGTTCTCCTCATCGGAGAGCGTCGGGTTGTAAAGACGGTGGGCCGCGCTAAAGTGGACCTGGCGGGTGACGAACACGTCGGGCATCGGGCAAAAAGGGGTCAGGTGGCCGGGTAGAGTCGTTCGAGACGGCGGTTTCGCAGCCACGTCCACGGCAGGTTGAGGATCTTCCGCCCCATCGGGACGTAGGCGCGGCGGGAAAACACGTCGTAGCCGTTGGCTTCGATCCGCTTCAAAATCTGGCTGTAGTTGACCCGGCTGAGGTGAACCGCCATCCGGGCGTCCGGCGAGAGCAGCGGGATGCCCCGGTCGGCACGGTCGTAGAACTCACGGGCGCGGGCGATCTCGAACCGCAACAGATCGCGCATTCGGTCGTCCAATCGACCGGCGAGCACGTCGTCGTCGGTCAGCCCGAACCGGCGCAGATCCTCCTGCGGCAGATAAATCCGCCCGTTGCGCCCGTCCTCGCCGACATCGCGCAGGATGTTCGTCAGCTGCATCGCGATCCCGAGATCGACCGCGTAGGGCAGCGCGCCGGGCGCGTAGCCGAACACCTCGCTCGTCATCAACCCGACGACCGAGGCGACCTTGTAGCAATAGGTCGTCAGCTCGGC
>JBBSVG010000652.1:0-2264 GCA_038233775.1 Bacteroidota bacterium
CGAGCGCCGCTCGAACTGCCGCAGCACGACGAAAGCGAACAGCCCGGCGAACCCAAGGAAGCTGCCGACTTCCATCCAGCCGAACGGAATCGCCCCGTGGACCTCGGGACCGAGTTCGTGGACCTGATTCAGCGTGTAGATCGGCTTGATCTGCCAGAACAGATCGACCGAGTGGGCGACGAGCAGCAGCACCGCCACCGAGCCGAAGATCATCGGGTTCCGCTTCGACGGCCGCGACAGCAGCGCGAAGAACGGGACGACGAATTGGACGAACAGCAGCAGCAGCGTGACGAACAGCCACGACCCTTCGGCGCGGAAGAGGAAGAAGTTCGTCTCTTCGGGGATGTTCGCGTACCAGATGAGGAAGAACTGCGAAAACCAGATGTACGCCCAGAAGACGACGAACCCGAGGGTGAACTTGCCGATGTCGTGCTGATGGTCGGCCCAGATGTACGAGCGGAGCACGCCGTTCGTCCGTAGCACGGCCAGCACCAGCCCGATCAACGCCAGCACCGTCACGAACGCCCCGGCGAAGAAGTACACGCCGAACATCGTGCTGAACCAGTGCGGTTGCAGCGACATGATCACGTCGAACGAGAAGAACGAGATCGAGAGGCCAAAAGTGACCAGGCCAATGGGCGCAAGGCTCTTGTTTTTCAGCGTGTAGCGTACGTCACCGGTCTCGTCCTGCTTGCGCGAGTTGCCGATGAAGTAGCGGTAGAGCAGCACCCACAGCGTCACGTAGATCCCGACTCGGATGCTGAACGCCGTCGGGTTGAGCCAACCGGCCTTGCCACGCAGAATCGGATCGGCGGCGACGACGCCCTCGTGCGCCCAGTGATAGATGCTGAAGTGCGGCGAGTAGGCGGCGTTCAGCATGATGGGTAGCATCAGCACGGCCAGCACCGGCAGAAACGAGGCGATGTTCTCCGGGATGCGTCGGATCGAAGCGCTCCAACCGGCGTTCGAAACGTGCTGCAACATGACGAAGAACAGCGAGCAGATGGCGATGCCGCCGAAATACGTCGTCCCGAGCACGTAGTTCAGCATGAACCGCTGAAAGCTCTCCGGCCCCAGCCACGCGGCCAACGCCGCTGTGACGATGCCGAGCGCGATGAGGGCCAGCGACAGCAACCGCGCCCGCTGGTGAAAGCTGGTCGTGCCGACGAACGGGATGATCGGGGTCTGGGCAACGGACATGGCGAGAAGGCCGGGTTCGGTTCGGAGCGTCGGGGCGCCTAACGAGGCGCGACCCGGCGAGCGGTTCTACTGGTTGAGACCCTGATTCGGGCTGATCGGATCGGTCAGGATGATCGACTGGGCCGCACGCGGTCCGCCGATGTCGGTCAGCGCTTTGGACGGCTGGGCCAACTCGGCGGCTTGAACCCGACGCAGGTAGTGGGTGATCGCCCACCGGTCGAGCGCCGAGATCTGGCTCGCGTACGACGGCATAATCCCCTGACCGTTGGAGATGATGTGGTAGATCGTCGCGTCGGGCCACTCGCGAACTTTGGCCGTGTTCAACTCCGGCGGCGTCGGGTAGCCGTGCTGAATGACCAGCCCGTTGCCGTGACCGGCCGCGCCGTGGCAGGCGATGCAGAACGTGTTGTAGCGGTTGCGTCCGCGAGCCAAAATCGCTTCGGTTTCCGGGAGCGGGTTCGGTCCGATCAGCGGCACCGCCTGCACCTCGCTCATCCCCTTGTACGGGTACGGCCGCTGGCCGCGAGAAATGGTCCCCTCGACCGGTGGACGCGCCACGGCGCCGTCGGCGAAGAACGTGCTCGGCGCCTGCGGGATCTCTTTGGGCTGATGCTTCATGTCGTTGATGAACTCGAGCGGACGCCGCTCGGTCACGCGCGTGCCGCACCCGACGAGGACCACAAGGGCAGTCGCCCCGATCCCCCGCACCAACCGACTTGCCTGACGTCTCATAGTGGCCCGCTCGCTCGCTTCGCCGTCCCGTGGAACCCGACGCGTCAATTCGTCTGAAGAAACCCTACCGATGCCCGCCGCTGCCGACGCAATGGCCGTGCTTTTGAGTAATCCCTGCTGTTGGCAATACACAAACGCACTCTAAATAAACATGAGTCTCTCTTTTCTATTAACAGCAGTATTGATCTTCCACAACGGGACAATCAATACTTCTAGGAGTTACGCAGTTCAATCCGAAATAGGCGTTTCCGGCCTGGAAACGAGGTTTCCAAAGTCGCCACGAGATCTGAAAATGGCGGGTTCAGGTCCGTTTTGGCACTTGTTCATCTCAA
>JBBSVG010000653.1:0-2262 GCA_038233775.1 Bacteroidota bacterium
CTTCGGCGGTGTCATGTTCGTGACGAAGTTCTGAATCGCGTTGCCGCTGTAGTAGATGTTGCAGTTGCCGTTCAGGTCGAACGTCGGCGGCGTGATGACCCCGGCCGTCGAGACGCCCTTTCCAAGCAGGGCCCCGTAGATCTGCTTGACACCGTTGCCGGTCCGAATCGTCACGGCGCCCTCGACGATGATCAGCCCCTTCCAGGCGAAGTTGCCATTGATCGTGATGTTGCCCCGAACGACCAGCACCCCGTAGCCCGAGACGCCCCCACTGGTCGTACATCCATTGGGGAAGTAGCTGATCTTGGGATCGGATACCGTCCCCCAGTTCGACGGCTCCGACGAACTGTTCGCGGCCGTCCAGTGGGCATACTGGGCGTACTGATCGACGTAGGCGGCGATGTTCAGGATGCTGTCGTTCTTCGCAACGTCGAAGTTGCCTGTCTTGCCCGTGATGTTGTCTTGCTGGGTGCTCGAAATAGTCGACTTGAATGCGGTCACCTCCGCGTTGGTGGCGCTCATCCCGATCCCATTCAAGTTGGGATAGGAGGGCAAGCCGGACGGCTGTCCTGGATAGGCATTGTCATTCCCGTTGATTTCGAACGAGTTGCCCGAGAACGCGTTGATCGCCGGACCCTCGAACCCGACGGCAGCCCTGATCGTCGGTGAGGGCATCGTCTCCTTGCGCACGCGAACCGAGACGGTATAAACAGCCTGTTTGGAACCCATCCACAGGATCGTATGCACCCACGCCAGCCCGTTGAGCGAAGCAAGACCCGGCAGGCTTTCTGCTGCCGGCCAGAGCGACGCCACCGTCTGCCCCTGTCGCGCCTTGACCGTGATGTCACGGTAGTTGAAGCTGCCGATGGTGGTGAGAGCACTGACCTCAGCCCATGCCTCTCCTCCCATCCAGGAAACATAGGTCGGGCTGCTGGAGGAGCCGCTGCCGAGAATCGTCCCGGCAGCCGTCGATGGCGTGTCCAACAGTTGCTGCACCGCCCATGTGGTCGCGCTGGCGGCGATGTTCCGCGCAGCCGTGTTCTCGTAGGTGGCGCTGAGGTTCATCGTCGCCCGATTGGACGATTGGGTCATCTGCAAACCCATCAGCATCACGATCAGAATGGCTGACAGGACGTACAGAATCGAAGCTCTACCCATGATATGGGCTCCTTAGGACAGGATATACTCGTCAAATGCGGCAGGTCTGCTCAGGGCAAACCGCCGGGGTCAGGCAAGGTCAGGTTGACCGGAAAGATCACTTGGCTCCAGACAGCACTGCCGTAACGCATTTTCTTTCCACCCTCCACCCACGTCCCCCGGTCGTCCGGGAGCCCGAAATCGGACTCATCGACGATCTGAACACGGGCGCTTCGGACGCTGGTTCGGTCGGTAGCGCTGACCGGCGTGGTCGTCTGGACGTTGTCGCCCCGGAAGTAATCGAGCCGGAAGCGGACCAACCCAAGCGCCCCATCGCCAGAGGTGGTCAGCGCACGGATCGTGGCAGTCTCGGTGGCCCAGTTGATCGCCCCACCGACGAACGTCGCCGACCGTTGAAACCGACGAAGCACGCGGTCTCGCGGGTTGGCAGAGGCCGCGTTGGTGAAGCTCGGATCGAGCCAGTAGCGAACCACCGTCGGTTGCGTTCCGGTGGACGGCATGTAAGCAAAGACGACCTCGCTCGTGTCGGCGTAGAGCAACCGATTCTGGGCCGAGATGCCATAGCCTGCCTGTCGCATATCCTGCTCGAGCTCGGCCCGGATCGCGCTGAGGTTCTGCTGGGCGATGAGATCGAGATTCTGCGTGGTGCGGCTCGTCGAGAACCGCACGCTGAGTCCCACAACCAGCA
Source organism: Bacteroidota bacterium (assembly GCA_038233775.1). Lineage (GTDB taxonomy): Bacteria > Bacteroidota > JBBSVG01 > JBBSVG01 > JBBSVG01 > JBBSVG01. Next base: position 1,847 of record JBBSVG010000653.1, read on the forward strand.
ACAACAGCACTGCCCCGAAGATATACGAGCCGAACAAGTCGATCATTGCAGCCATGACCGTCGCCTCTACTTCCAGTTGGTGTACAGATACTGCAACCGGACCCCGTAAATGGCCTTCGTGCTGCCGCTGGCCGGCTTAGACAGCCACCCCGTCTGGATCAGCGGGTTGCTGACGACAACCGTCAACAGCTTGTAGTTTGTCGCCCCCGCCGCCGTTGAGAGATCGGCATTCACGTATTTCACTTTGGTCGCATCGACCTTCATCTGCCAGCGCCCAATGGCATCGGTAAAAACGGTATCGGCCGGCACGTTGCCCACGCGAACCTGATTGCCAATCGGAATCCCGGAGAATGCCTGAGCTTTCGTCCGTTCAATCACGGTCTGCGCGACGCCGGTGGCCGCCACGAGCGCGTCCC
>JBBSVG010000654.1:0-2256 GCA_038233775.1 Bacteroidota bacterium
CGCACCACGCCCCGTTTCAAAATGAACGCTCCCCTGATCTCCGACGCGGCCCTGTGGACCGTGGCAAGCCCCACTTGGGAACTCGACATCGCCAACGACACGCTGCTCCGCGAGCTGATCGCCGACGCCGTCAAGGGTTCGTCGAAGCGGCTGCTGATCGATCTGAGTCGCGTCTCGTTCATGCAGTCGAGCGCGCTCGGCATTCTGGTCACCGCGCAGCGCGTGTTGAAAGCGCAGGGCGGCGAGATCGCCTTCGCCGGAGCCGGGTCGCACATTCGGCGCGTCTTCGAGATCACGCGCACGGACGACTTTTTCCGCTTCTTCGCCGACGTGGACTCGGCCGAAGACGCCGCCTGAGCGAAGCCGACGGCCAGCCGTTGGCCGTGCGTATCTTTGCCCTTTGCTTGTTCACCCGAGTCGGGTGCCCCGGAACCGGCGACGGACCGGGGAGAATAGGGAAGCCGGTGGGTTCGCGCGAGCGGACGAGTCCGGCGCTGCCCCGCAACTGTGACCGAACCGCAGCCCCGGCTGCGGTGGCGCCGCGCCATTCCGAGCCCACGGTTCGGGAGAAGGCCGCCGCGCCGGACCGAGTCGTCCGGCGTTCGGGAGCCAGGAGACCTGCCCGACCTCGATTGGCACCGGACCCACGACGGGTGGGCGGGGTGCGCCGCGTCGGGCTGCACCGCCGACCGGCCAGGCGCGGCTTCGGGCCGCTGCCGACCGCCGCCGTTGAGGGTCGTGACCGCCGGAGCGCCGTGGGGCGCCGACCGGCCGATCCCGATTCCATGTCGCGTTTTGCCCGCCTCGCCGCCCTTTTGGGCGCCTGCCTCGTCCCGACCGTTGCCGCCGCCCAGCCGCCGACGCTCCAACCGGTCGGCGCCGACGCCGTGACCGCGTTCCGCTTCGGCCGCAACACGACCTTCGGCCAGAGCCCGACCGTGTTTCCGGCCAACGTGCTCGGTCTGCCCGATCCGGCCGCCCGACCGACCATCGCCTCGACCGATCCGATGCAGATCTGCGCACTCGGCGAGGGCGGGACGATCACGCTCCGCTTCACCCGACACGCGATCATCGACCGGCCGGGCGCCGATTTTACGGTCTTCGAGAACGCCTTCTACCGCGCGTTCGGCTCGCCGCCGAGGGCGTATGCGGAACCGGCGACGGTCGAGGTCAGCCGCGACGGTGAGCATTTCGTCCGCTTTCCCTACGATCCCGTCACGCTCAGCGGACTGGCCGGCGTCACGCCGGTCGATGGCTCGGGCGATCTGACCAACCCGGCGATGAGCGGCGGCGATGCGTTCGATCTGGCGACGCTCGGGATCGATTCGGTCCGCTTTGTCCGCTTGACCGACATCACGGCCAAGTTGCTCTGCTCGGGCGGTGCGCTCAGCGACGACGGCGCAGGCGGGTTCACCTGCCGACCGACCAATCCGCCGCACCCATATTATGATTTCACCGTCAACGGGTTCGACCTCGACGCCGTCGTTGCGCTGCACACCGTCGCGCTCGACCCAACCGCCGTTCGGGCCGACAACCGGCCGACCGGGTTCCGCCTGCTCGACGCCGCGCCGAATCCGTTTAATCCGACGACGGCTATCAGCTATCAGCTATCAGCGATCAGCCAAGTCAACCTGCAGGTATTTGATGCGCTGGGCCGACAGGTGCGGACGCTGGTTGACGAGACGCAATCGGCCGGGCTGCACAGCGTTCCGTTCGATGCGGTCGGGCTGCCGAGCGGCGCGTATCTCGTCCGGCTGACGGCGGGGCGCGAGATCGCGACGCGGCGCGTGACGCTGCTCCGATGATTCGCTGCGTGCTGCTCGTCGCCGCGCTGCTGCCGACGGCGGCGTGGGCGCAGCAACCGGACACGCTGCGGACGATGCTGCCCGAAATCACGGTCCAATCGACCGCTCCACGCGCCGCTGCCGTTCGGACCGACGCCGTCCAGCCGACCGAAATCCTGACGCGCGCCGATCTCGACGCGACGGGCGCGCTCGACGTGGCCGGGGCGCTGCGGCAGGTGCCGGGCGTGACGGTTCGCTCGTATGGCGGACTCGGCGGCCTGAAAACCCTCTCGGTTCGCGGCACCGGACCCGCCCAAACGGTGCTGCTGATCGACGGCGTTCGCTACGAGGATTACCAAACCGGCACCGCCGATCTCGGCACGCTCCCACTCGACGGGCTCGAATCGATCACCGTTGTGCGCGGCGGCGCGGCGGCCCAGTTCGGCGCCGATGCGCTCGGCGGCGCGGTCGA
>JBBSVG010000655.1:0-2254 GCA_038233775.1 Bacteroidota bacterium
GAACTCGCCCTGATCGAGGTACGAATTGGGGTGCCAGCCGGTGCCGTCATAGACGACGATCTTCGGATACCACTGCGAGATCTCGTAGTGCCGCCTATCTCTGCCCAGCCGACTGAACAGATGCGGGATTTTCACCCGAAAGGCGAACTCGAACCGGACCGAGTCGCCGGGCATGAGCGGCTCGGGCAGCGGCAACCGCATCTCGTCGCTGAGATCGATCTCCGGCGCTGAATTGTCGCGCTTGAACGCCCAGCCGTCGGGTCCAAACGGCACCGGGCGACCGCCAACGACGACCGAATCGAGGTCGATTCCGCCGCGCTCGGACTCGGGCGAACGGGCAAACGCGGTCCGGCCGCCCTGAAGTAGCTGTCGGGCGAACGGCGTGCGGTCGGAGCGGTAGGCGTTCGGGTAGAGGTGAAACCAGACCTCGCGCAGCGTATCGGGCGAGCCGTTGGTGTACACAAGCGTCTCGCGGCCGGTTATCCGATGCGCGTCGGGATCGAGCGAAACGGCGATCTCGTAGCGGACCGCTTGCTGCCAGCGGGCGGCGGGCGGTCCAATCTGCGCTGCGCTCTTGCTCGCAAGCAAACACCCCATCAGCCCGATGAGCCCGGCCAACTCCCGACAGCGCCGCATCTCCACGCTCACCCCGATTCTCGACTGATTGATGGGTTTCCATTCGGCCGCAATCTACGACCGGCGAACTCGGCTTCAATCCGGCGAACCGCGACTGGAGATTTTTCGCACCCGTTTATCGGGAGACCCCGACAAATCGCCCATTCTGACGGCTTGTTGCCCGGTTTCGACCGTGGCGCCGTCCTTGCCGAGTGGCTCGTAAACCGATCTCAGCGACGCCCTGTCGCCACGCCCGTGCGCTCCAGCGCCGATCTCGCCCCTCCCCCACGCAGCAGCCTGCGCCCATGACGACGCCGACGCCAGAGGAAGCCGCTCAGTTTGAAGCCATGCTCGCCGCGATGGACGCGCAGGTCGAGGCGAACCGCAGCGCAGCGCCAGCGCCCGCGCGGCCAACCTCGAACCGTCCGGTGATGACGCCGAGCGCACCGAGCAGCGGCGGCGGTCGGCCGTCGATTCAGGACGAGTTGCGCGAGGTGTTTCTCGAAGAAGCGCAGGACTGTCTGGATCAGCTCAAATATCGCATCTCCGAGCTGAACGACGATCCAGCCGGTCGCGGCCAATTGGGCGAGATGGTTCGGTTTGCCCACACGCTCAAAGGCTCGTCGGCGACGCTGCGCTACAAGCACATCAGCGCGCTCGCCTTGCAGATGGAGATGTCGCTCCGCTACGCCAACGACAGCGGCCGACCGGTGCCGACGGAGATGCCGCCGCTCTGGACCCACGCGATTCTGCTCGCCCAGCGGACGCTCAATCTGGTTGCCAAGACCGGCTCCGACGCCGATGGGCCGGATACTGAGTCGATTCAGGCGCAGTTGGCCGACATCGCCGCGCTCTACCCCGAGACCGATGCCGTCGCCCCGGTCGCGCCCGCCCCGCTGCCGCCGAAGCGGACGCCCATTACCGAACGGGTTGCCGCCGTCGAGCCCGAACCGGTCGAGGAACCCGCTGCATCGGTTGAAGCCGAGTCCGTCGAGGCCGATTTTGCCGACGCCGAGATGATGACGCCCATCCGGCCAGCCGACGACGACGACAGCATCGAATTCGACCTGCTCTCCGCCGACGAACTGGCCGCGCTCGCCGACTTCGCCGACCTGCCGACCGAGGCCGAGCCGGTCACCGAAGAGGAGCCGGTTGCAGAACTGGCGATCCAGTTCGAGGATTCCGCCTCCGAGCCGGAAGCAGTGACCGAGGAAGAGTTGGAACTGGCCCAGATGGAAGTCAATCCGCTCGCGATTCAGCTCGAGCCCGAGCCGGTCGAGGCGGAAGCGGTCGATATGGACGCGCTCGAAGCCGAAATGGCCGAGATCGAGTGGGACGAAGCCGAGCCGGTCGAGGCAGAAGCCGCCGCAGCCGAGTCGGTTGAGTCAGAGGTGTTCGAGACCGCGCTCGACGAGATCGCAGAGCCGGAAGCCGAGTCGGTCGAAGCCTTGCTGGTCGAGGCTGCGGCGGTCGATACCGATCTGATCGACGTTGAACTGGCCGAAGCTGAAATCGCCGCCGAGCCGATGGCCGAGACCGTCGAGCCCGAACCGGTCGAAGCCGAACCGGTCGAAGCCGAACCGGTCGAAGCCGAACCGGTCGAAGCCGAACCGGTCGAAGCCGAACCGGTCGAAGCCGA
>JBBSVG010000656.1:0-2254 GCA_038233775.1 Bacteroidota bacterium
GCTGGGCTGGATTCTGTTCCTCGTCGCCGTCGGCCTGTTCATATTCGGCTACATCCGGCTGCTGCGCGGCGTCGTCGTGATCTACGAGCGGCGCGGTCCGGCGGTCTATACCATCGGCGCCCTCGCGCTGATCGTCGTCGTGCTGATCGTCGCCTTCGTCTATGACGGGACGCAGAACACGTTTGCTTATCTGTCGCTGCTGAACCACCTGCGGGGGTAGCGTTTGGCTGTCGGCTATCAGCTATCGGCTGTCAGCTAACGGCAGGAAGCCGGATCAGGTGTTGAACTCTTCGGGGTAGATGTAAAGTCGCTCGGAGAAGGTGCTGAATTCTTCGGGGAAGGTGTTGAACTCTTCGGGGAAGGTGTTGAACTCTTCGGGGAAGGTGTTGAACTCTTCGGGGAAGGTGTAGAACCGTTCGGGGAAGGTGTAGAACCGTTCGGGGAAGGTGTAGAACCGTTCGGGGAAGGTGTAGAACCGTTCGGAGTAGATGTAAAGTCGTTCGGAGAAGGTGTCGAATCGTTTTGTAGAGTCGTTGGATGGATTTGCAGACCCGTTGAACGGCATCTTAACCCCTCCCCCTCGGGGAGGTGGCGCGTTGAGCGCCGGTGGGGCGTCGTTGTGTCGGCTGGATGGGTCAACAACGACGCCCCCCGACCGACTTGCGCCGGTCTGCCCCCCGGTGGGGGGCGGTTGGAGTGGCGATGCGCTATCCGGCAGACCGGTCGGGGGCGGTTGGATCGGCGATGCGTCATCCGGCAGAGCGGCGGTGAGCGTGTTTAAACTGCCGGGGTCGTTGCTGATCGCTGTTGTCGAGTTGAATCCGGCCCGGTTCGTCGCGCCCGAGGTTGGTTTGTCGTCCCGCATCTGAAGCACATCCCGCCTTGCAGCTTTCCCGGCTCGAGATCCACGGATTTAAGTCGTTCGCCCAGCGGACGACGGTGCAGTTCGACCCCGGCATCACGGCGGTGGTCGGACCGAACGGGTGCGGCAAGTCGAATATTGTCGATGCGATCCGCTGGGTGCTTGGCGAGCAGCGGGCGGCGGCGCTCCGAAGCGAAAACATGGGCAACGTCCTGTTCAACGGGACGCGCAAGCGCAAGCCGCTCGGGATGGCGGAAGTCTCGCTGACCGTCGAGAACACGCGCAACGTGCTGCCGACGGCTTACACCGAGGTGACGATCACGCGCCGCCTGTTCCGCTCGGGCGAGAGCGATTACCTGCTGAACCGCGTCCCGTGTCGGTTGAAGGACATCCTCGACCTGTTCATGGACACCGGCATGGGCGCCGATGCGTACTCGGTCATCGAGTTGAAGATGATCGAGACGATCCTGTCCGACCGGGCCGACGAGCGGCGCCGTCTGTTCGAGGAAGCCGCTGGCGTGACGAAGTACAAGGCGCGGCGCAAGGCGGCGCTGCGGAAGTTGGAGACGACGAAAACCGACCTCGTTCGGTTGGACGACATCGTCGGCGAGATCGAGAAAGCCGTCTCGTCGCTTGCCCGGCAGGCGCGGAAAGCCGAGAAAGCGGCCGAACTGGGAACCGAGATTCGTCGGCTGGAACTGCTGACGGCGGTGGCCGAACGCGACCGACTGGTCCGCGAGATCGGGCCGCTCGTCGAACGGTTGCTTGCAATCGAGGCCGAGCGGGAAACGTCATCGGCGGCGATTCGGACCGGCGAGGCGGAGTTGGAACGCGCCCAAACGGCGCTGATCGGGGTTGAGGCGGAGTTGAGCGGTCGGCAACGGGCGCTTGACGAAGCGGTCGGCGCGTTGCATCGGCTGGAGGAAAATCGGCTGGTCAGGGCCGAACGGAAGCGGTCGCTGACCGGGCAGCGCGACCGGTTCGCGGACGAGATGGCGCAGATCGCCGATCAGACCGCCGCCCGGACAGCCGAGTTGGCGGTGCTCGTCGAACAAGTCGCCGCCGCCGTCGCCCGGCACGACCAAGCGCGAACCGGCGCCGAGCAGGCACGCGAGTCGGCAACCGAGGGCGACCAATCGCTGGCGCGCAGCCGAACCGCGCTCGAAGCCGCTCGCCGTCGCGCCGCCGAGGCGTTGCGGTCGGTCAATGAAACCGAAGGTCAGCGCAGTCGGCTTCTAATTCGGCGCGACGGGTTGCGGCAGCGGTTGGACCGGATCGAGGCCGACCAAGTCGCCGCCGAAGACGCCGGATTCGACGCGGAAACTCGGGTCGAACAGCTCACCGTCGAGCTTGACGAGCGAACCAAAGCGCTTGCCGAGGCGCGGACACAGC
>JBBSVG010000657.1:0-2246 GCA_038233775.1 Bacteroidota bacterium
GCCGTTGTTGTCGATGTTGATGTCATAAGCGACATCCGACCCGAAGTTGGAGAAGTACGGTCCGGCGGCCGGCTCCTGCAACGGGATGAAGTTCGAGATCAGCGTGATCGTGTTCGGCGCATCCGGCGAGCGGAAGGCGTACACGTCGGTGTTGTCGGCCGACGGATCGTTGTAGATCAGCGGCGCTTCTCGGTGGCTCGAAGCCGTGACCGTCTCGCGCTCGCCGGGCCAGAGCGTCGCCAGCGCGACCGCGCCGACGCCCGTGCCCAGCAGCGCTGCCGCCAGGGTTGAAGTTCGCATCGTGTGTCCTCTCAGAATCTCAAAGTGGAAGTTCGACTGGCGGAGCGGCGTCCGTTTGGAGACCGCTCAACGCCTGTCGGGTGACCGGCCGCGCAGGCGACCGGGCTTTACTTGATCAGCGTCACCCGCTGCATGGTGGCGTAGTTGCCAGCCGTCATGCGGACGATGTACGTCCCGGTCGGCAGCGTGCTCGCGTCGAAGGCGACCTGATGCGTCCCGGCTTCGAACGCTTCGCCCTGATAGATCGTCTGCACCAACTGTCCAAGCGAGTTGAAGACGGTCATCGACACCTGCGACTGGACCGGCAGCGCGAACGTCAACCGCGTCGTCGGGTTGAACGGGTTCGGCGAGGCCGGGCTGAGCGCGAACTCGGTCGGCAGCGTCGGATCGACCTGATCGGTCGCTTCGATCACCGTGACCGTCACCATCTGGCCGTAGTTGTGGATCTCGCCACCGGCATCGGTGCTGCGGAGCTGATAGCTGTGCCGCTCGCCGACCCGAACGCGGGCGTCGGTGTAGCGGTAGCTCTTGCCCTGCGACGTGGTGCCGTAGCCACGCAGACCGGCGACGGTCTGGTAGGTGGCGACCTCAATCCCGTCGCGAATCACGGAGAACCCAGCGTTGTCTTGCTCGGTGGCCGTCTGCCACGCCAGCTCGACCACGCTGTTGCGCGAGGCACCGCTGAACGAGGACAGCTCGACCGGCAGCGGCGTGTCGTCGCCGACCGCGTTGGCCGGCTCGACCCGCTGCGCGAGCGGCTTGGTGAAGCCCGCCGTCGGCGGTGCGACGTAGGGGAACGAGGAGAGAAACGCCTTGTCGTTCTGATCGACGCCGTCACCCAACCGGTTGTTCGGCGAGACGTTGAACGTCGGCGTCAGCGGCGTTGCACCGGCCATGACGCGGATCGAGATGTCCGTCAGATCGTCCGTCAACCGGCGACCGTTCGGATACCCGGCGATGTCGCCACCGATCACGCCCATGCGGCTATACCCTGCATCGCCCGGCGCTTTCGGCGCAACGGCGACGTTCATCCGCAGCATCTCGGCTGGCTGGACGTTCGCCGGACGCAGGTTCATCCCCGGAATCCGAATCCCTTTCAGGAAGATGTCGATGATGTCCGTCCGGCCAGCGCCCGGCACCGTCAGACCGTAGATCGCATTCAGCAGCTTCGCGAACTCCGGGTCGGTCACGATATCCAGACGACCCAGCGCCGTCAGCGTCGCGAGGTCATTCTGCGGCTTCAACCCGTTGAACGCGTCCTTCAAGTCGGTCGGGAAGACGACCTCGTTGACCAAGCCGTGGCCCAAACGCGAAACCTGCACCATCGGGCCGGTGCTCGACGTGTCGGCGAACGAGAGCGTCCGCATCGAGCGGCGCGAGGCCGTCGACCAGATGCCCAAGACCGCGTGCAGCGAGTCATTCGGGTTGGTCGGAACCGAGCCGTCGTTGGTCAGCTGCGAGATCGGGATCTGCAACGCCAGTGTCGAGACGTTGTAGTTGCTCAGCCCGTCGATGCCGCTGCCCATGTCGCCAGGCGCGCCCGGACGGATGGTCAGCAGGTCGAACACGCCGCCGATGTCGATGAAGAACGGATCGTCACGCGGACCAGCGAAGACCTTCATCCCGCCGACCGTCGCAATCGAGGCCGTGGCGAGAGCCTCATAGTTCGGCGTGCTCTTCGGGCCGATGTTCGCTGGCGGCACGCGGAGGTTAGTGCCGAGCACCGTTTCGGTTCCGCCCTGAATCCGCGACAGCGTGTAGGTCTGCTTGTAGAGCCAGTCCGGGTCGGTCAGGCTCGTGATCGCGCCGGTGTTGTAGAGCGAGCTCGTCTTGCCGGTCGCCGGGCTGACGCCTGCCGCCGGGCGGGAGAAGCGAAAGCGGTAGGTGATGTCCGGGACCGCGTCGCCGTTGTTGTCGATGTTGATGTCATAAGCGACATCCGACCC
>JBBSVG010000658.1:0-2245 GCA_038233775.1 Bacteroidota bacterium
ATCGCCCATCAGCGCCGCCGCCAACTCGGCCAGCGCCCGGCGACTGTCGGCGACCTGAACCGCCATCGCCCCGGCGGGCACGTCGGCCATGTCCTCGACGACGACCGCCGCCGCTCCAGCCGTCAGCGCTTGCTTGATGAAGCGGTGCCCGTCCGCCGCGACGCCGCGCACGGCGACGAAGACGACGCCCGGCCGAACTTGCCGCGAATCGGCGGTCACGTCGGCGACCGATCCGTCCGATAGACCCTCGGGCAGCCGGTCGGTGATCCGGCCGAGCAGGGCGCGGAGCGAGATCGTCATCGTCCCCCCCGACGCCGAGCGGCCGGTTTCGCCGCCGGTTTCGCGCTCGGTTTTGCGGACCGAACCGGCGGCTTCGCAGTCGGCTTGGTCGCGGCGGGTTTGGTCACAGCCGGCTTTGTCACGGTCGGTTTCGCGGCAGGCTTGGTCATGGCGGGTTTCGTCACGGTCGGTTTTGCGGCCGAAGCGGGTTTCGCCGCCGCAGGCGCAGCGTCGGCGTCCCGGACGACCGAGTTGACGTGATCGACCGGATCGAATGCAACCGGAACCGGCGCGACGGGTCGCGGCACGACGACGGCGGTGTGGGCGATGACGGGCGCCGGGGCGGCCGGTCGGCAGACGAGCGTGACCCGACTGCCCGGCTTGAGCGCGGCGCCTGCGGCCGGGAGTTGCCCGACGACCTCGCCCGACCCCTCGACCGTCGGCCGCACGCCCGCTGTCGCCAGCAACCCGACCGCTCGGCGCAGCCCGAGCCCGATGAGCTTCGGCATCTCGGTTCCAACCGACGGTGCGACGGTCAACCGGACCGTGTTGCCGCGAAGCACCGGCGCGCCCGCACCCGGCATCTGGCCGATGACAACGCCAGCCGTTGCGTTCGGCTCGACCAGCAGCCCGCTGCCCGAGAGCATCGCTTTCGCCTGATCGACCGTCAGCGCCCGCAGATCCGGCAGCCGCGTCGTGTCGCTCTGCGCCAGTTGGACCGGCGGCGCGGGCGGGGTCAGCAGTCCGGCTTGCATCGCGCGTCGGGCGATGGCCGAGAAGATCGGCGCCGCTTGCAGTCCGCCGTAAACCCCGCCGACCCGAGGCGCGTCCATGATGACGACGCAGACGATTTCGGGCTTATCGACCGGATAGAACCCGGCGAACGAGGCCATGTACGATTGGTGCGAGTAAGAGCCGCTGACGAGCTTCTGCGCCGTCCCGGTTTTGCCCGCGATCCGCAGCCCATCGACCTGCGCTTTGGTCCCGGTTCCGGCATCGACGACGGTTTCGAGAATCCGCTTCATCGTGTCGGCCACCGCTGTCGGCATGACGCGGCGGACGGCTCGCGGCTGCGTCTCGCTCAACACCTGTCCGTCGGTGTCGAGCCGCTGCTTGACGACGAACGGCTGCATCAGTGTTCCGCCGTTGGCGATGGCGGCGTAGGCGCAAGCCAGTTGCATCGGCGTGACGGCGACCGAATAGCCCATCCCCATGATCGGCAGCGTCGGCCCCGACCAATCGACCGGCAGATTCAGGATTCCGCGCACCTCGCCGGGCAGGTCGAGCCCGGTCTGCACGCCGAAGCCGAAGTCGCGGGCGTAGCGATAGAACTTGTCTTTGCCCAACTGAACCGCCGTCTTCCCAGCGATGACGTTCGACGAGATGGCGACCGCTTTGCGAAACGTCACCTGATGCGTCCCCAACTCGTGGTCGCGCATGACCTTCGTGCTGTAGCGCCACGTCCCGCCTTCGGCATCGACGATGTCGTCCGGCTTGTGCAGCCCTTCCGCGAGCGCGGCCGACGCCATGACGATCTTGAACGTCGAGCCCGGTTCGAGCAGGTCGCTGATCGCCCGGTTCCGCCGCGCGTCGGCCTCGACCGCGCCCGGATGGTTCGGGTCGAAGCTCGGGAACGACGACAGCGCCCGGACCTCGCCGGTCGTCGGGTCGAGCATGATGACGATCCCGGCGTCGGCCTGCGCCGCCGTCACGCCGCGCTCGAGTTCTTCCTCAGCGATGGATTGGAGCGAGAGATCGAGCGTCAGCACCAGCCCGTTGCCGTCGGTCGCCTCGACCCGAGGGTAATCGACGGTCGGCACCGTCTTGCCCAACCCGTTGCGCTGAAGCACGACGTAGCCGTCTTTGCCCCGCAGGTCGCGGTCGTAGCGCATCTCGATCCCGCCCAACCCGACATTGTCGATCCCGACGCCGCCGAGCACCTGACCGGCGACGCCGCCGTAGCGAT
>JBBSVG010000659.1:0-2235 GCA_038233775.1 Bacteroidota bacterium
GATCCGGTCGTCGTTCTCCAGCACAAGTCGGGCGCGAACCCGATCCGGCAAGGCGTCGTAACTCCGGCGAAACCGCTCCAGCGCCGCCGATTTGTCCGGCGCCGAGGTGCCGACGTGCAGGATCAGCTTGTGGGTCGAATCGAGCCCGAGCGCGTCGAACAACCGGGCGTGGGCGTCGAGTTCGAGCGTGCTGTCCGAGACGACCTTGTCGCGGACCGAGTTGAGCACCGTGTACTGCCCCGGATGCGCCGACAGCCGCAGCCCGTTCGCCTTGATAAAATCGCCGATCCCGGCCAACTCGTCGGCAAAAATCTCCGGCCACGGCAGCGTGTTGATCGGGTGCGAGGCGAACGGGATGACCGACGACGAGACGCGGAACAGGGCGATCTTGCGCTCGACGTTGTAGCGCAGGATGGCGCTCAATCCGGCGAGATTTTGACCGATCAGTTCGGTCAGCCGCTCGGGCGTCGCGTTGGCGAGCCGACAGGTGCGGGAAGCGGTCAGGTCGGGCCGACCGAGGCAGATACAGGCATAGCCGAAGCGGATCACAGGGCGTCTCTGGAAAGTAAACGGGACGCTCCGCTAACGCCGCCGCACCGCCGCCGGGTTCTCCGATTGCGCCGGTCGGGCGACTCGCGTATCTTGCGGCCCAACAGCCAACCGGAGGCCGGGATGCGTCGGGTCGTCAAGGTGTCGCAGGTCGAACTGGCGGGATTGATCGTCAGCGGCGTCGTGCTCGGCGCGGCGGTCGGGTTGGTCGTCGGCCTCTCGCTGGCAGGCCGGATGGTGACCGATCAGCCGATGAAAAAACCGGCCGTCGTTCGGGTCGCGACGACACACGCAGCCACGCACCGGCTGTCGATGCGTCGGGCCGATGCCGAAGGTCTGGCCGAGGTGCAGCCGGTCGGCGATCTGCCGCCGGTCGTCATCATCCCCGAATCGGACGACATGCTCGACCTGTTCGACGCCGACGGGCAGATGCTGCTCCAGGTCGCGCCAGAGGACGGCGATTACTACGCGATCCTCAGCGACCTGATGTTGCAGGCCAGCGACGAGACAGACGCCCCCGATTCGCTCGACGACGACGGTCCCGACCAGTTCATTCAGCGCGCCGCTGCCCGCCCGGCGGCGCGTCCGCACCTTCGCCTCCACCCCGCCCCGCCCCGCCGCCCCGTCCGCCGCTGACCGGTCAGCCCTCCGCTTTTTTCCGCCGAACCGCTTCGAGGACGTGGGCGACCTGATCGGCGATGGTCAGACGGCTAGTGTCGAGTTCGAGCGCGCCGTCGGCTTTTCGCAGCGGGCCGACCGAGCGGGCGGCGTCGAAGGCGTCGCGGCGTTCGAGATCAAGCGCGATGGCGTCCACATCGGCCGGGTAGCCGCGCTCGACGAGTTCGCGGGCGCGTCGCTCGGCGCGAGCATGGACATCGGCGACCATGAACACCTTGACCTCGGCGTCGGGAAAGACGACCGTCCCGATGTCGCGCCCGTCAAGCACGACGCCGCCGCCAGCGCCCAACTGTCGTTGCAGATCGACCAGTCGCCGCCGGATGCCGGGCATCGCCGCCACGGCCGAGACGTGCCTCGTGACCAACGGATCGCGAATCACCTCGGTCACGTCGTGCCGATCCCACCAAACCCGCTGCGTCCCGTCGGGGTCGTAGCGCAGCTCCAGCGGACACGATTCGAGCGCCAAGACGGCCGCCGCTTCGTCGTCGGTCGAGATGCCGTGATCGAGCAGATGCGCCGTCACGGCGCGGTACATGGCGCCCGTATCGAGGTACGTGTAGCCGAGGGCGCGGGCGACGAGCTGGGCGGTCGTGCTCTTGCCGCTGGCCGCCGGGCCGTCGATGGCGATGGTCAGCTTCGGGGATTCGGGGGTCATCGGGAAAGGTCTGGTGAGAGGCGACGTCGGTTCAGTCGCCGGGCAAAGCGTCCGCTCGCCCTGAAAAGGCAGTTTTAGCCCCGTTGTGGATTCTGCGGTAGCGGTCCGCTACCGCCCAGGCTCACCACGAACGAGGATCAGCTTTTCCACCGGTTTTCAGGACGATCAGTAGGCGTTCGGGTCGCGGCCGGTGCGCGTAACGGTGGCGAGGATGATCTTCAGGTCGAGCCAGAACGACCAGTGCTCGATGTAGTACAGATCGGCCTCGATTCGCCGGGCGATGGACGTGTCGCCGCGATAGCCGAGCACCTGCGCCCAGCCGGTGATCCCAGCTTTGGCCTGATGTCGGGCCA
>JBBSVG010000660.1:0-2229 GCA_038233775.1 Bacteroidota bacterium
GTTCGGGATCGGATCGGTGGCGAAATACGGAAAGGTTTCGGTCCGGTCGAACGTCCCGTTGCCGTCGAAGTCGTAGCGAATCCGCGCCTGCGTCGCCTGGCCGACGCTCGAGCCGGCGTCGATCCACAGATTGAACGTCGTCTTGCCGCCCTGGTAGGGCGCTGTGACGCCGGTCAGCGTATAGATGATCGGCTGCGTCTCGCCGGTCGCGATGGCGTTGCTCGCCGGGAGCGTGCCAGCCGAAACGGCCAGCGCACCGGGAGCGGCAGGCGTTGCCGGGCCGCGCAGATAGAGCGTCGAGGACGAGAGAATCCCGCCCGGCTTGTCGGTCAGCAGCACGGTCGTCGAATCGGTGGACGAGAGGCCGCTGTCGTCGGTCACGGTCAGATAAACCTTATAGACGCCGACCGACGTGTAGAGGTGCGATGGGTCGGTCTCGGTCGAACTGGCGCCGTCGCCGAACGCCCACGAGTAGCCGACGATCCGGCCGTCCTGATCGGTGCTGGTGCTGCCGGTGAACCGAACGAGCAGCGGCGCGGCGCCCGCGCTCGGCGTCGCCGTGATGACGGGGACCGGACGGAACAGGACGTTGGCGCCGCCCGCGTCGGTGTAGAGCGCGTTCGGCGGCACGTCCATCGCGAACCCGTCGGAGAACGTCACGCGGCGGGTGACGGTCGTCGGGTTGTAGGCGACGTGGGTGATTTTGCCGCCCTTGCGGAAGACCGCGTAGGTCGGCAGATCGGCCGTGATGAGCGTATCGACGCGGCCGTAGGTGTCCAAACTGTGCAGCCAACTGTACAGTTGCGCCTTCGTGTGGAAGTTGGGTTTGTAGAGCGCCGGGTTGTAGAGTCGGAGCGCGGCTGCGGGATCGGTCAAGCCGAGGTACATCCACATGATGTCCTCCCACTCGTCCGGCTGGCGATTGCCGTTCTCGGCGACGATCTCGTCGTAGATCCCCTGGACGCGCTCGGGGTGGCGACCCAAGTAGAGCGAGCCGCCGTTGAGCGGCAGCATGTTGATCCCGTGGATGAACTCCGGCGCGCCGCCGAAGAACGTCTCGTGGACGAGTTTGGTCCCGAAGAGACTCCCAATCCCCGTGTGCGGATACGCGGCCGGGTACACGGCATCGTCCACGTCGAACCAATACTGCTCGGCGCCGGTCCGCTCGGTTTCGTAGAGGAACACGCCCAAATCACGAAGCTGGTCATCGCCCGTCACGGCGCCCCACATCAGCGTCGCCGTGGCGAAGTTGATCGCCTCCGAACTCGATTCCTGGTCGTTGCCGTCGCCGAACGCGCCGTGCCCGGCGGCCCACGAGTGACCGGCGTACGGGTCGATGGCGCGGAGGAACGGGAAGCGCGTGTCGGTTCGGTCGGTGTTGGCGACTTCCTTGATCAGCAGCCGGATCATCCCACCCCAGCGGGCGTCGGAGGCCCACGCACGGTCGTACTGAGCCACCGTCGCGGCGGCGCGGATCAGGTAGCCGTCGTGGAAATGGTGGTCGTTGAACTCCGAGTCGGCCCCGAAATCGGCCGGGTAGCCGATGAGCGAGTTCCAGCGGTTGTCGTAATAGAATTGCTGGTTGCCACCGGCGGTCAGCCATTCCTCGATCCGCGCCTTCAGCACGGTCAGCAGATGGTCGCGCACGTCGGTCTTGCCGACGTCGGCGGCGATCCGCACCGCGTCAGCCAGTTGGATCAGCTCGCGACCGCTGGCGTACGACGGCAGCGGCGCCGTCTGGGCGTTGCCCAGTTCCGCGACCATCTTCTGCAGCGTGCTCGGGTCGAACGTCCCGTCGCCGGTGTGCGGCAGCGGCAGCGACGGCAGCACGCCGTTGAAGGTCGTCGCCGTCGCGAACGTGTTGCCGACGATCAGCTTCATCGAGCCGAACAGCGTCGGGTAGCTGTACGCTGTCGTCGGCTGGGCGGTGTTGATCCACTGGTGCCGATACAGCGCCTGCAACGCGACGGCGGAAGCGCCCGGCTCCTTCGCCTCGGTCACGAGCTCGAATGTAGAGGTCATCCGCGCCGTCGCCGCGTCGTAGTGCCAACTGACGCGGCTGTCCGTGACGAAGGCATAAGCGTGGTCGCGGAACAACGAAAACGTCGCCGGGTCGGCGTCCGGCAGCAGCGCGACGGAGAAGAACGTCCCGCCCGCCAGCGACGACGACAGCACCTTGCGGGCAGCGTCGTAGGTCCACGTCGAGCCGGTCGGCCCGAACACGCCATA
>JBBSVG010000661.1:0-2224 GCA_038233775.1 Bacteroidota bacterium
CCTCGGCGTTCTGCCGGATCTGGCTGAACGCCTGATTGAGCAACCCGGCAAAGCCCGGCGCAACCGTCAGCAGCCGCAGCCGCTCGTTGCAGAACCGGGCCGGGGCCGGGATCGGTCGCTCGGCCAACAGGCACAGCACAAGGGTCAACTGATCGACCGACTGGAGCGCCGTCGTCGTGTCGTTGATCCCCGGTGAGAGCGCTTTGAGGGCGATATCGACCATCTGCCGGACGCCGAAACCGGGGTCTTGCTCAATCGTCCGGGTGCGCCGGATGAAATAGTGATCCACCAACTCGTCGGCCTGCTCGTCGTTGGGTTTCGGGCCGCAGAGGTCGATCAGCGGCGAACCGACGACGATGAAGCTGCCGACGCCGACGGTCATCCGCAACACGACATCGTGCTCGTCGGCCCAGTCGATCAACCCGTCGGCATCGACCGATTGCAGATACCCGCTGCTCGGCGCGGCGACCGGGTGCCACGGTCCCGTCGGCTCGATCACCGGTCGCTCGGCCTCCTGCGGCGGGGCGTCTCCGGCCGGGGCGGGGAAGCGGCGGTCGAGCGCGTCGCGGGTTTCTTGGCAGATATGGCCCAGAATGCTCGTCGCTTGGATCGAGACGGCGGTGTGGTGGATGAACAGGATCAGCAGCCCGATCCCGAGCAGCGCAAGCGCAAGGGCGCCGAGCACGGCAAGGGCCGGGACGAACGCGCCTTCGTCGCCGCTGCGGATCGTCCGCAGCACGATCAGGCAGTAGGTGTAGATCCCGACGAACGTCCCAAGCACCGTCTGGCTGGTCCGGTCGCTCATAAACGAGCGCAAAATGCGCGGCGTGTACTGCGAACTCGCCAGCGAGAGCGTGACGATGGTGATCGAGAAGATGACGCCAGCGACGGTAATCATCGAGCTGGCGACCGTCTGCAACACGCCGCGCGCCCCTTCCGCCCCGGCGCCGAACAGCCACGGGTGCATCGCCAACCAGTCGGGGCTGACGCCGACGGAGAGCTGGATCAGCGCGACCGCCATCCCGGCCATCCCGGCGACGATCACCGCTGGCAGAAACCAGAAGCTGGCCCGCAGGTCGGACCAGAAGTTCATCAGCCGAATCATGGCGCGGGCGTCGGGGGGGAGGGGGAACAGCGTCCCGCTACAACCCGCCTCGCCCCGCCGCCCATTCCCCGGCGGTCTGATGGCCGATCCTGACCGGCTCGCTTTGAGGTGAACGCCCGTGTTGATGAAACTTTGATGGGGCGCTTGCCGTCCTCGGGCGTGCAGCGTCGCCCGGTTCCGTGGGGTGGACGCTGCGTGCTCCGCTTCCAGCAACGGTGTCGTGTTCACTCTCTTTCTGACTCATCCGAGGTCTCTTGCGCTCCACTCGACGTTCCTCGCATCCCCGGTTTCCCAGCATGGCGGCGTTGACGCTGTCGGCGCTCGCGTTCGCGCTGCCGCTGCGGGCCGCCGCTCAAGCATTGACCCTTGTGAACGCCGTCAACGGGGGCGGCTCGGACAGTGACACCGGCCAAGCGGTCGCCACCGACGGCAGCGGCAACGCGGTTGTGACCGGGTTCTTCTTCGACAGCGCGACCTTCGGCAGCGGGGCTTCGGCCGTGACGCTGACCAGCGCCGGGGATGCCGACCTGTTCATCGCCCGCTATGCGCCCAACGGGACGCTGCTGAGCGCCGTCAGCGCTGGCGGTTCCGGTCGCGACGAGGGGCTTGGGGTCGCCACCGACGGCAGCGGCAACGCGGTCGTGACTGGCTTCTTCAACGGCAATGCGACCTTCGGTAGCGGCGCCTCGGCCGTAACGCTGACCAGCGACGGCGGCGATGACCTCTTCGTCGCCCGCTATGCACCCAACGGGACGCTGCTCGGCGTGACTCGGGCGGGCGGCTCG
The DNA here is from genome assembly GCA_038233775.1 of Bacteroidota bacterium. GTDB lineage: Bacteria > Bacteroidota > JBBSVG01 > JBBSVG01 > JBBSVG01 > JBBSVG01. The sequence continues at coordinate 1,891 of JBBSVG010000661.1, forward strand.
GGGGACGAGTTGGGTCGGGCTGTGGCGACCGACGGCGACGGCAACGCGGTCGTGGCCGGATCGTTTCAGGGAATCGCCCACTTCGGTGACGGGGCTTCGGCGCGGACGCTGACCAGCGCCGGGGGACAGGACATCTTCGTCGCCCGCTACGCCCCCGACGGGTCGCTGCTGAACGTGGTCGGCGCTGGCAGCCCAGACCACGACATCGGCTATGGGGTTGCGACTGACAAAGCCGGCAATGCGGTCGTGATCGGCTCTTTCAGGGGAGACGTCACCTTTGGCGCGGGCACCTCGGCCGTCACGCTGACCAGCACCGGCGGCGATGATCTCGTCG
>JBBSVG010000662.1:0-2214 GCA_038233775.1 Bacteroidota bacterium
CAAAGAGGCGGCATCGGTCAACTCAACCGGCGGCGGGTTTTCGACCGGCGTCTTCTCGCTCGGGCGCCGCTGCCAATCGGGTCGGGACGGGCGGCGGCGCGAGGAAGCGGTCACGGGGGCGAAAGCCTTTGAGGTCAGCGGTGGAACAGCCCGGCGATGCCATCGACCGCGCCGCCGACGACCCGGCGCATCCCCGGCGAGCCGACCACATCGGCCGATTCGATATCGACCTGACCGGACTCCTCATCGACGGCGGCCCAGTAGATCTGGACGTAATCGAGCATCCCGCTCAGCCCAATGGCGTCGGCGAGCATTTTTAGCAGATGCTCGAAGCCGTCGATGTCGAGCGTCAGTTCGACCCGGTGCAGCGTGTCGGTCCGGCGGTTGGCGTCGAGTTCGCCCTCAAGATAGCGCTTGAACGCCTGCCGCTTGCGGCCGCTCTGGATGTCGTGGGCGACGAGGTAGGTAAAGGTCGGTCGGTCCATCTCGGGTTCGGTGCCTCCTGCGGGGTTGAGGTTCGGTGAGCGCGCCGGGCGACCGGGCACGGCTTTCTCAACCCGCCCGCACCGCCCGACGTGCCCTTTTCACCGCTCTCGCCCGACCGACATGGCCTTCTATCTGCTCAAATCCGAACCCGACGTCTTCTCGTTCGACGATCTGATCGCCTGTCCCGACCGGACCACCGGCTGGGACGGCGTGCGGAACTATCAAGCCCGCAACCTGCTCCGCGACGGCTTCCGCCCCGGCGACGGCGTCCTGTTCTATCACTCGAATGCGACGCCGTCGGCCCTCGTCGGCGTCGGCGAGGTGGTTGAAGGCGCGACGGCCGACCCGACCGCGCTCGACCCGCTCAGCCCGTTCTTCGATCCGAAATCGACCGCAGACAGACCGGTCTGGTTGCGCGTCCTCGTCCGGGCGACGCACCGATTGATCCGCCCGCTGCCGCTGGCCGAGCTGCGGCTGATCCCAGAGCTAACCGACATGGCGCTGCTCCGCAAAGGCAGCCGCCTCTCCGTCCAACCCGTCACCGCCGATGAGTGGACCGCGATCCTCGCCCTCGGCAACCCGATGCCGCTGTGAACGGGTCAGCCGTCCGCTTGCGATGAAGGGTTCAACACCCGCAGCGCCGCTTGATCGACGGTTCGGGCAACCCATTGGTTCAAGCTCTGCCCCTGACTCGTCGCCGCCTGATGCACCCGACGATGCACCTCCGGCTCGAGCCTCACGACGAACTGACCGGAATACGGCCGATCTGGTTCGTGCCCCCGCGACCGGCAGAAGTCGAGATAATCGTCCACCGACTCGTGAAACGCCTGCCGCAACTCGGCAACGCTCGTCCCTTGAAACGTGACCACGTCCCGAGTCCCGACCACCTCGCCATGAAACAGCCCAGCCTCATCATCGAACCGAACCCGGCCTGTGTAGTCCTTATATCGCATCATCTTTTAAATCCAGTCAGTTCAACGTCATGCAAAAGCTATCAGCTATCAGCCGTCAGCGATCAGCTCACGGCAAGAGAACGGAAGCGGTCGGCGGCGGCTCCGTTGTGGATTCGACAGGCTCACCACGAACGGAGATTGACTTCACCTGCGTGCAGCCGTTTCATCATTCCGCGCTCATCATTCATCATTCCATCTATCCTCGTTCATCGCTTCCCAAAGACGTCGTGATGTTGCGTGCGGTCGGGTGGGAGGTTGGCGAGGAAGGGTGAGGGGCCGGTGTCGCGACCGTAATCGGTGCTGAGCGGATGCGTCAGGACGAGTCGGCGCTTCGCCCGCGTCATGCCGACGTAGAGGACGCGGCGCGACTCGGCCCGCTCGGCGTCGGTCCGCTGGTGGCTGCTCGGGAATGCGCCGCTGTGGACGTGGGCGCAGATGACGTGGCTGAACTCCAGTCCTTTGGCGCTGTGATAGGTTGAAATCGTGACAACATCGGCGGCGCCGTCGGTCGCGTCGGCGCCCCAGAGGGCAAGGTGTGTGAGCAGATCGCGCAGCCCGCCGCGCACCGGCCGGTCGGCGAACGGGGCGACGAGCGCGTCGATTCGGGGGCGAAGTTCGAGCAACCCGTCGCGGTCTTCGCGGTCGAACGAAGCGGCGACGAGTCGGTCACGCAGTCGCGGTTCGGCCCGAAGCGCCTCGGCGGGATCGCGGCCGAGCAGCGTGCGGAGTCGGCGCAGCGTCGGGTGCGTCCCGCGCAGGGCCAATCGGTAGCCCA
>JBBSVG010000663.1:0-2211 GCA_038233775.1 Bacteroidota bacterium
ATAGCCGTTCGTCAGCCCTTCCGCCGCCGCGATCCGTTTGGCCGTCAGCACGAGCTTGCCGACGAGCAACGCGTCGTTTTCGCCCAGATCGTCCACGCTCGGGATCGGCCGCTTCGGGACGATCAGCACATGCGTCGGTGCTTGGGGCGAGATGTCGCGGAAAGCGAGCACGTCGTCGTCTTCAAAGATGATCTCGGCCGGAATCTGCCGGGCGATGATTTTTTCGAACAGGGTCATTTTGCGCCGTCCTGAGCTATCGCCATCATCTCGCGCAGTTCGTCGATGGTGTAAGGCGGATCGTGTCGATGCAACATCGCATGACAGTTGGGACAGACTGGGCTCAGATCCCGAATCGGATCAACGATATGGGCACCTCCTTGTTGCGAAATCGGCGTCAGGTGATGAACCTGAATGTAGCCTTCGCCAATGGGGCCATAGCGTTGAGAAAAATCGACCTCACAGACGCGGCAAGTCGGTCCATAGTGGTCGATGCACGCCTGTCGCGCAGCGAGATTGCGTTCATAGACGTCGACAACTCGCTGCCGAACCTCGCCTTCTACATACACCGACTCATCTGTGAGGGCATCTGTTTCAGTGTCCAACGTCGTGACCCAGCCCAACTGCAAGAGCGCATCAGCCAACGTGGGATACATCTCCCACATGAATCCCTCTGTACTTTGATAACCAGCGGAGAGCACGGTCCACCAATGGCCTGTCAGCCCAAGACCAAGCACGTCCGAGATACGATGGCCCAATACTCCGTAAGCGTTGTTGACCTTCGGCATCTCGCAACCAATCACCTGACCCAACTCCGTCGCTGAAGCCGTACGGTCCTGCGTATAGAATAGCGCGGCCAAGATGTCCCGTTGGCGCTGATTGATCCGGCCACCGAGATCGAGTTGGCGCAGTGCATCGGCGTACTGGTCACAAGTTGGCACCTCGCGCAGCATCCACGTATCGGACCTGTTGACAACAGAAGTCACGGAAGTCATCGCTGCCTCATGTCTGCATGACGCCGGGGTGGAAGCGGGCGACGGGGGCGTGGTCGGCCATCTCGATCCCGAGCGAGAGCGCAGCGCGGGTGTCGGCGGGGTCGAGGATGCCGTCCACCCAGAGCCGGGCGGCGGCGTAAACCGGATCGAGTTGCTCGGTGTAGCGTTGCTCGATGTCGGCCAGCAGCGCCTTGCGCTCGTCGGGCGAGACTTCTTTGCGGCCGAGTTGGATCGAGAGCAGCGTCTCGCCGGCCGCTTTTCCGCTCATCACGGCGAGTTGCGCCGTCGGCCAAGCGAAGATCAAGCGCGGGTCGTAAGCCTTGCCGCACATGGCGTAGTTGCCCGCGCCGTAGGAGTTGCCGACCAGAATCGTGAACTTCGGGACGGTCGAGGTGGCGACGGCCTGGACCATCTTTGCGCCGTCCTTAATAATCCCGCCGTGCTCGGCGCGACTGCCGACCATGAAGCCGGACACGTCCTGCAAAAAGACCAGCGGGATCTTTTTCTGATTGCACGTCAGGATGAAGCGGGCGGCTTTGTCGGCCGAGTCGGAGTAGATCACGCCGCCGACCTGCATCTCGCCGCGAGCCGATTTCGTCACTTGGCGCTGATTGGCGACGATGGCGACCGACCAGCCGTCGATCCGGGCGTAGCCGCAGAGCAGCGTTTTGCCGTAGGTCGGCTTGTACTCGACCCACGAATCGGCGTCGATCAGTCGGGCCAGCACCTCGCGCATGTCGTACGGCTTGGTCCGCTCCTCCGGCAGAATCCCGTAGATCTCCGGCGCCGCGAAGGCTGGTTCGACCGGTTCAGCGCGGTTGAACCCGGCCCGATCCGGCGCGGTGAGTCGGCCGAGCAGCGTCCTGATCTGCGCCAAACACGAGTCGTCGTCGGGCAGCTTGTAATCGACGACGCCGGACAGGTCGGCCTGCACATCGGCGCCGCCGAGCGCTTCGTTCGAGATCCGTTCGCCGATGGCGGCCTTGACCAGATGGCTGCCCGCGAGAAAAACTGACCCGGTCCCTTCGACGATCAGCGACTCGTCCGACATGATCGGCAGGTACGCGCCACCGGCCACGCACGGTCCCATGATCGCGGCGATCTGCGGCACGCCGAGCGAACTCATGATGGCGTTGTTGCGGAAGATCCGGCCGAAGTGCTCTTTGTCGGGGAAAATCTCGTCCTGCATCGGCAGGAACACGCCAGCGGAATCGACCAG
>JBBSVG010000664.1:0-2203 GCA_038233775.1 Bacteroidota bacterium
CAGTCTACCGCCTCCTATCCTGTCCAAGAACTGCGCAGCCGCCGGGGCCACCGGCGGTCGTAACGCGAGGAAGAGCCCTTCCTCGGACGCAGGGAGACGGGAAGATGAGTTTCCGCCCGTCCCCACGGGACGAGCGCGAGGCCGACCGTGACCAGCGCCGCGCCGCCGAACAAGATCGTCCCGAACGCCATGCTGAACGCCCGGCGCACGGCCAGTTCATCGTCGGCCGTCGTGCCGCCGATGCTCCCGGCGGCGGTCCGCATGTACGATTCCGCCAGCCCGAGCATGAACAGGACGGCGACGAGCGGGCTCAGCGCATAGACGACGTTCTGCACGCCATTCTCCGCCGCCGAGAACTGCGCGACGTAGAACGGAACGAGCAGATAATTCAGAAACCGACCGAGAATCGTGCTCAGTCCATAGACGAGCGACTCGACGCCGAGCCGCCGCATCCGGCTGCCCGCGCTGGCTGGGGCGACCGACGCAGCGGTCGGCGTGGCGAGATCGGTGGTGCCCGACTCGGGCGGTTGGATCGGCTCGTTCATGACCGCTTGGACGCCCATTTCGGCCAGAACAGCCCGTCGGCGGCCAGATGCGACAAATATCCCGTCACGGCCGCGCCGTAGTACGGCAGGCCGACGAGATCCCAGCGGTCGTGGACGATGCACGGCAAGAGGACGAACGGCGCTGGCAGCAAGATCGCCGCCCAGACGGTGTGCGTCCAGCCGCGATGCTTGCCGATGATCGGCAGCAGCGCGAACAGACCCAAGTAGGCCGCTGGCTCGTAGCGGTGCGTGGCGATCAGCAGCACGTCGAAGACGAAAAAGAGCCGATAAAAGATCGTCTGGCCGCGACTTTTGATGTCCACGTCGGGCCAGAGGGCGAACAGCAGGCAGATGCCGAACAGGATGCCGACTTCGAGCAGCAGCGTCGGACCCGACAGCGCCCGCCACTCGATCAGCGCACCGAGCAGCAGCAGGAACGGGACGAACAGGATCGACCCGCCGACCAAATGGCCCCGGTAGCTACTCACGGTCGCCGTCCAGTCGATGCAGCAGCGCGAGCACGCCCAAGCGGTACGAATCGGCCCCAAACCCCGAGATCACGCCGACGCAAACCGGCGTCAGCAGCGAGCGGTGGCGAAACGACTCGCGGGCGTGGACGTTCGACAGGTGAACTTCGACGGTTGGCAGCCCAACGGCCGCAATCGCGTCGCGCAGGGCGACCGACGTGTGCGTGTAACCGCCCGCGTTGAGCACGACGCCGACCGTCCCGTCGGTTCGCGCCCCGTGCAGTCGGTCGATCAAGCCGCCCTCGCTGTTGGACTGGAAGCAGACCAACTCGTGTCCGGCGAACGTGGCCTGGAGATCACGCTCAATCTCGGCCAGCGTTTGGGCGCCGTACACGTCCGGTTCGCGGGTGCCGAGCAGGTTCAGATTCGGTCCGTTGAGGATCAGCAGCCGCATCGGCAAGACGGTCAGCAGGTGGAGAGCGGGAGCGTGAATGTTAGCCCGTCGTGGGCGAGCGACATGCCGCCGGGCAGCGTCGGGTTGACCTCAGCGTGGCGACCCATGTGGTGCGACATGTGGGTGAAGAACGTCTGCCGCGCCCCGATCCGCCGGGCGACGGCGACGGCTTCCTCCAGCGAGAAATGCGTCGGGTGCGGCCTCTGGTGGAGCGCGTCGAGCACGAGCGTGTCAATGCCGACGAGCGCCTCGAACGCCGGTTCGGGCAGCCGGTTGGTGTCGGTCAGATACGCAAACGGGCCGATCCGGTAGCCGGTGACGGGCATTCGGCCGTGGAACACGTCGATGGGCGTGATGGTCAGCGAGCCGCCCGTGGGCAGAGGCAGACTAAACGGGCCGGTTACCGGGCGCAGATCGAACTCGGGCAGACCCGGATGCGGGTTGTCGAAGACGTAGCGAAACGTCGTCCGCAGATCCGCCAGCACCGGTTCGCGGGCGTAGATCGGGATCGCCTGTTTCTGGCGGAAATTGAACGCGCGCAGGTCGTCCAGCCCGAAAATATGGTCGGCGTGGTGGTGCGTTAGCAGGACCGCGTCGAGATGCGAGACGGCGGCGCGGAGCATCTGGCGGCGGAAATCGGGTCCAGCGTCGATCACGACCGTCAATCCGCCGATCTCGAGCCGGACCGATGGACGCAACCGGTCGTCGCGCTCGTCGGGCGAGCAGCAGACGGCGCA
>JBBSVG010000665.1:0-2200 GCA_038233775.1 Bacteroidota bacterium
CGAAGCTGCGCGAGGCCGAACCGGTCGCCCGAGACGGTGCCGATCCCGAGGGCGTCCACGCGATGCGCGTCGCGACCCGGCGGCTGCGGACGATGTTTCAGATTCTCGAATCCGCCCCGACGTTCGACGCCGACGAGCTGAAGCAACTCCGGCGCAAGCTCGGGCGGCTGGCCGACGCGCTCGGCGCCGTCCGCGACCCCGACGTGATGCTGGACCATCTGCAAACCTACCTTGACGCGCATCCTGACGCCGATCTGGCGCCGCTCGTCGATCACCTGACCGCTCGGCGCGAGCACGGCCGCGAGGCGTTGTTGAAGGCGCTCGACAAACCGGCGTTCGGCAAGCTGATAGCGAAACTCGACGGGTTGATCGCCCGGCCGTCGCCCGACGCGACCCGGCAGGTGCGGCATTTTGCGGGATCGGCCGTCTGGTCGCGCTACGAAGCCGTGCTCCACGGCGGCGCCGCGCTCGCCGATGCGTCCCCGGCCGCGTTGCACGAGTTGCGGATCGCCTGCAAACGGCTCCGCTACGCGCTCGAACTGTTCGAGGCGCCGCTGGCTGGCGAGGTCGGCGCGCTGCTGAAAACGTTAAAAGCCGTGCAGGATCATTTGGGCGAGATTCAGGACCACGCGACCGCGCTCGGACTGGTCGCTGAACGCCGCGCCGCGCACCCTGACAGCCCCGATCTCGACACCTACGCCGCGCACCGCACGCTCGACCGCGACCGGTTGAGCAAGGAATTCGCCCCGGTTTGGTCGGCCCTGAGCGGCCTGCCGTACCGCGCCCGATTGGCCGCCCTGATCGCCCGACTATGACTTGGACCGTGCTGAGTTTGCTCACTTGGAGCACCGATCATCTGCGGGAAAAAGGGATCGAGTCGCCGCGCCTGACGACCGAACTGCTGCTCGCCCACGCGCTCGGCATCCAGCGGCTCGCGCTGTATCTGCAATTCGACCGACCGCTCAAACCCGACGAGATGGCGGCCTTTAAGTCATCGCTGCTGCGGAAGTTGAAGCGCGAACCGCTCGACTATATTCTCGGCGAGACGGAGTTCTACGGCCGACCGTTCACGGTCTCGCCGGCGGTGCTGATCCCGCGCCCTGAGACCGAAGGACTGGTCGAGGTCGCTGCCGAGCGGCTGCGTGGCCGGACCACGCCGACGATCCTCGACATCGGCAGCGGATCGGGTTGCATCGCCGTGACGCTGGCGCTGCTCGTCCCCGCCGCCCGTGTGACGGCGCTCGAAGTCAGCCCCGCCGCGCTCGACGTGGCGATGGCGAACGCCCGGCGACACAACGCGGCCGTCTATCCGGTGCTGGCCGATCTGTTCGATACCGGCGCGCTCCCGGTCGGTCCGTTCGACCTCATCGTCAGCAACCCGCCGTATATCCCGGATGAAGATCGGGCCGAGCTTGAGCCGGAAGTGCTTAAGTTCGAACCGGCGCTCGCGCTGTTCTCCGGCGCCGATCCGCTGCACTTCTACCGCCGATTAGCCGACCTCGTCCCGACGCACCTCGCGCCCGACGGCTGGCTCATCGCCGAGACCCACGCCGACGGCGCCGAATCGGTCGCCGCTCTCTGGCGCGCCGCCAACCTCGCCGACGTGACCGTCACCGCCGACCTCGCCGGCATCCCGCGCGTCGTCGCCGGGAGGAAGACGTGATGAACGATGAGCGAGGGGCGATGGAAGAGAGTAAACCTGTTGCGCGTTAGTATCTTGATCGGACGACTTGGCCTCTGACCTGGATATCGCCATGGCACTCTACCCCAAACTCTGCAAGCGCCCCAAGCTGTTCTTTGCCACCACCGGCATTCAATTGCATCGGTTCAAGGCGCTTCTGCCAGAGTTCGAGCGCGTCTACGCCGAGCAGGAAGCCAAACGAAAGATCGCCGTCGTCAAGACCGGCGCCGAGCGAGCGCGTGCCACCGGCGGCGGTGCCCAGTTCTCGACCGAACTGACCGAGCGGCTGCTCATGCTGCTCATCTATTACCGGGTCTACGTCAGCCAAGAGTTCCTGACGCTGTTCTTCGACGTCAAAGACAAGTCCACCATCTGCCGGGCCATCCGACAGATGCACCCGGTCATCGAAGCCGTCCTGCCGGTGCCCGAGCGAGCTGCTCAGAAGGCGCTCTTGATCGCTGAGAAGGAGACCCAGCGTCGGGCTCTACGGATCAACAATCCCGCAGATTTCGCCGAGCA
>JBBSVG010000666.1:0-2199 GCA_038233775.1 Bacteroidota bacterium
AGCCCGATCAGCGCGGCGACGAGCGACGCCCGGAGCAGGCGGACGGGCACGGGAGAGATCAAAGGACGGCGCTCAGAACCGATCTTCTGACGCGATCTGCGCCTCAGCCTCGTCGGCAACGAGGGCGACGTAGGCGATGGCGCGGGCCAGATCGGCGCCGTCGGTCTCGTCACCGAACGTCCGGGTCTCGAGCATGACGAGCATATCGACGCCCTCGACATCCATGATCCCGTAGGAGCCGTAATCGAGTGATGTGTTCTCTTTGAGCAGGAAATTGTACAGATCGATCTTCGACGGCAGCGGTCCGGCGATGGAGAAGAAGCGGACGAGCGGTTGGTCGTCTTCGCCCTCGACCAGCACGAACATCACGTCCTGCGTCCGGCCGGTGTCGCCGATGGGCAGCCTGAGCTGATAGGACTCGCCCTCGCTGTCCGGCGCGTCGTCGAACTGCGCGTTCAGCGTCGGGGCGATCTGGGTTAGGACGGTTTTCAGGTCGGCGGCCATGCGGCGGGTTCCTTTGAGTCGGTTGGGTCGTCTCGTCTGCCCCGAAAGATACGCCCCGCCGCCGGACTCCGCCAAACCGCCCGCGCGATGCGTACCTTTCCGGCCACCCAAACGCCACCTGCCACCCGTCCGACCGCGACATGAGCCGATTGCTGTCCGCTGATTTCTCGCCGCTTCGCGCTGCGGGTTGCTGTCTTGTGTTGCTCTGTACGATCTGGTCCAGCGGCTGTGACGAGGATACGATTGTCTCAGCACCCGACATCGGAGTGATTCAGCCTCTGGCTACGGGGAATACGTGGATTTATAAGGGTATTATTTACGACTCATTGGGCGTGCCGGCCGAAGCATTCGGCGATACGCTGAAGATCGGCCAGCCGGTCGATGTCGCCGGTGTCCGCTGGTTCGAGACATCGCGCTTGGGCATGCTGTACCGAAACGGACCTGACGGGTTCTATAACTTGCAGGATGTCAAGGAAGAACCGCTTCTTTGGCTGCCCTATCCGGCCAAGATCGGCAAGCCTTATCCGCTTTACTCTGGTGCCTCGTTGGTGACGACTGTCCTCTCGAAGGACACCGTTATCATCGTTCCGGCCGGTGCTTACCACTGCTATCACTATCGATATTACCGCAGCCCCGCTTTTCTCTCCGAGCACACCGATTATTTCGCCGCGCCGAACGTGGGGCTGATTCGGGCCATCGACTACGTCTCCGTCGCAAATAGCCCACATGCGGCGACGGTGCCCCATTTCCAATCGGATCTCGTCTCCGTCACGTTGAAGTGAGCCGCACGAACTCCGAAGCGATGCGCAATCTTGACCCGCCGACGCGAACCGTCGTGCTGGTGCACGGGATCTTTGACACGGCAGGGTCGCTCCGAAAGATGGAGCGACACCTCGAACCGTTCGGGTTTCGGGCCTTGCGCCCGGCGCTCCGACCCAACTCGGCGCGAACCGGCCTCGACACGCTGGCGATGCAGCTTCGCGACTTCATCGACGCGCACGTGCCGGGCGACGAGCCGTTCGACCTCGTCGGTTTCAGCATGGGCGGGCTGATCGGCCGATATTACCTGCAACGGTTGGACGGTCTGCGTCGGGTGCGGCGGTTCGTCTCGATCTCGACGCCGCACCACGGCAGCCGCATCGCCTATCTGTTGCCCAATCGCGGCTGCCGACAGATGCGGCCGGGCAGCGACTTTCTGGCCGATCTGAATCGGGACGTGGATCGGCTAGCCGAGGTTCGTGTCGTCTCGATCTGGACGCCGTTTGACCTGTCCATCGTCCCGGCGCGCAGTTCCCGGCTGTCGGTTGGGACCGAACACGTCGTTCCGGTGAAGCTGCACCGCTGGATGCTGCGCGACCGCCTCGTGCTCGACATCGTCGCCCGAGCGCTCGATTAATCGGTCGCGAAGCCGTTATCTTGATGGCTCGTCGCGCCTGAGAAACGGGCGGCGCGGGACACGCAACCGGAGGATCGCCCATGTGGCAAGAGTTCAAGACGTTCGTCGTGCGGGGCAACGTGATGGAACTGGCGATTGCCGTCGTGCTCGGCGCCGCGTTCGGCAAGATCGTCACGTCGATGGTCGAGGGCGTGCTGATGCCGCTGCTCGGGCTGCTGCTCGGCAAGGTCGATTTTTCGAACCTGTTCGTCGTGGGGGGCCCGGCCCCAGGCCCCCCCCGCGCGGGGGGGGAGGCGGCG
>JBBSVG010000667.1:0-2196 GCA_038233775.1 Bacteroidota bacterium
CGGCGACGAGGAACAGAATCCAGCCCAGCTGTCCGGCCGCCGGACCGCTGAGCGGACCGCCGAGCTTGCTCATGACCATCGCCAACGGGATCAGCCCGAGCGCGGCCAGATCGCTCCACGTCACCAGCGTGACGAGTTGCGGCAGCCGGACCCGGTCGCGGGCGAGGAACACGGCCAAGCCGCGAATGACCAGCGCCAGCAGCAGCTTCGAGACGAGCACGACGAGCGTTCCGCCGAGGGCCAGCGCCCACGGGTGCCAGATGAACCAGCCGGCGACCTGTTTGGGCACCCGACCCGGCAGCACCAGCCCGAGCAGCACGTCGAACGCCCGGCTGTCTCGCAGCGCCCAGCCGAGCGCGCCGAGGGTCAGCGCCCACGCCATCGAGGTTAGCAGCAGCACCAGTGCCGTCTGCCAGATCGGGATGACGCGCTGGTCGCGGACGTCCATGTGGAAGTTGAACGGCCGGGTCAGCCAGCGATCCACGTTTTCCTGCAAGCGGCGGCTGGCGCCGAAGCACCAGAACGCGAGCAGAATCGCCAGCAGTCCGAGCACTAGATACGCATACGTCACCGGCTGATCGTAGGCGCCGACGGCCGGATCATAGACCTGATCGTCATTATACAGCCCCTGGACCATCCCGTAAGCCAGCCGGTGCGACCGGTTCGCGGCGACGATCCCGCGCGTGTGTCGGTACGGATCGAGCGGCCCGCTCGTGAGCGTCGGTTGGTCGCCTAACCAATCGTTGTAGCCGTCGATGAACGACCCGGCCAATCCGTCGCCTTGCAACGAGGTGAGCAAGCGGTGCCGGTCCATCAGATACTTCGCCTGATGCTCGGCCGAGCCGGGATCGGAGTAGCCGTTCTGGTTGCCCGGCTCGACCGCCGCGCCGTAGCCGGTCAGCACGATGGGCTGCGTCGGGTGACGGGCGAGCCAAGCCCGCACCGTCGCGCCGAAGCGGTCAAGGTTCTCGTCGTCGAGCGAGAGCGCGGCCAGATCGGTCAGGTCGGCGGCCTTGTCGGAGCCCGGCATCCGCGACGCATAGTAGGTCAGCCGACTCGGGTCGCCCGCTTTGGCGGCCTTGACCAGTTGCTCGATGAACGGCCGAACCGCCTCGGGCACCGAGCTGTCGAGCCCGTCGCCGAACCCGTAGGCGATCAGCGACGGGTGCGATTGGTCGCGGGCGATGGTCTGCTCCAGCGCTCGGCGGGCGGCGGCGGCGAAGGTCGGTCGGGCCAGATTCTCGGCCGGAACGAACGCAGCCGGGATTTCTTCGAGCACCATCAGCCCGAGCGAGTCGGCCACCGTGAGCGCAAACGGGTGGGCCGGATGGTCGGCGATGCGGACCGCGTTTGCGCCGAGCGCCTTGATGTCGGCCCAGTCGTCAACGATCTGTTGGGCGGGCAGCGCCGGACCGTGCAGCGGGTGGTCTTCGTGCCAAACGACGCCGCGCAGATAAATCGGTCGGTTGTTGAGGAATATCTGCCGCCCGCGCCGCTCGATCTTGCGGAACCCAGTCGGCTGGACGACGGCATCGACCGTTTCGTCGCCGCGACGGGACAGCGTGTAGCGGATTCGGTAGCGGTTCGGCTCCTCCGGCGACCAGAGTTTCGGGTTCTGCAAGGCGAACTGGCCGCGCAGCGTCAGAATCCGGTTGTTCGCCAGCCGAACCCGAGTCAGCGGGAACGTCCCGACCGTCGCGCCGGTCCGGGCGTCGGTGACCTCGGCCGTGAGCGTGAACGTCCGGGCCGAGTCCGTCAGCGCGGCGCTGGTATCGGTCCGAACGAGCGCCGTCAGGTCGGTTGTGACCACGCGCAGCGACGCTTCGACCTCAACGCGGTCGAGCGACGGCGAGAAGGTTGGCCGCAGCACGACGCTCTCAATTCGGGCCGCTGGCGAGCCGACCAGCAGCACGTCGCGGAACGGTCCGCCGCTGTTGCGCCAGCCCCAGACGCCGGGCTTGAGCGGCAGCGTTTCTCGCGGCGAGAGCCGGTTTTTGATCTCCAGCGTGATCGTGTTCTTCGCGCCGCGCTCCCGGTGCAGCGCCTCGGCTGGCACCGGGAGCTTGAACGACGTGTAGGCGCCGACCTGCTGCCCGATGTCCTGATCGTTGATCCAGACCCGCACCGATTGCTGGACGCCGAGAAAAATCAGGTCGAACGTCTGCCCGGTCGAACCGGCTGGCAGGGTGAACGTGC
>JBBSVG010000668.1:0-2195 GCA_038233775.1 Bacteroidota bacterium
CCACCGCGCGGCCGACCCCGACCTCTACGCCCGCGTCGTCGCGCTCGACTCGACGGGGTTCGACTACGACGTGCGCCAGACGCTCCGCACCCATACCGTCGCCGTCGGCCCGGCGCTCGATTCGATGATGGTGTATTGGGGCAAAAGCTTCTTCACCAACGAGTTCTTGCGCTACGACCAACCGATTGCCGGTGCCGCCACGTTTGTCCGAGACCTGCACGAGCGCGGCGCGACGGTGATTTATCTGACCGGTCGCGAGTCGGCTGGGATGGAAACCGGAACGAAAGCCAGCCTGCGGCAGCACGGTTTCCCGCTCGGCGACCGACGAACCGAGCTTGTCATGAAGCCGCGCCGGATGGCCGACACCGATTTCAAGGGCGAGGCGCTCGCGGCGCTGAAAGGGCGCGGACTGGTCGTCGGTGTGTTCGAGAACGAGCCGGTCAACCTCAACCTGCTCCACGAGCGCTACCCGCACGCCGTCCCGCTGTTCATCCAGACCACCCACCGCGCCGACTCCCCGCGGCTCGCGCCCGGCACGGCCGAGAGCCGCGATTTCACCGGGCGGTAGCGGCCTACGAGGTGACGCGGCGGAGAATCGCCTCGAGCCGATGATGGTCGCCGGGCAGCAGTCGGCTGAGCGCCTGCCCGGCCGTGACGAGGAAGCGCGGGTCGCCTGAGCGGGCTTCGTAGCCGCTGCGGAGCGTCGCGATCAGCAGATCGTCGGTCGGGGCGCCGGGGTGAAAGACGACCGTGCGGAGGTAATCGAGCCGGTCGCCGAGCGCGTCGTAATCGGCCGCGTCGCAGCCGTACACGAACGCGTGCAGCGTCGGCGGTCGTGGCGGAAGCGTCTGTCGCAGCGGCGACGACGCCTCGCGGTAGCCGATCACGAGCGCCTGAAACTCGGTCCGCAGCAGTTCGAACAGTTGCGGCTGCTCGCGCATCAACTCGTCGAAACTGAGGCCGTAAGCCGTCGCCCGACGGTTCGGTTCGATGGAGCCCATCTGCACCTGATAGACGAGCGCGTAGGTCGTCGTCCGGCTGCCCTGATCGACGATCCGCACCAGCGAGCCGAACGCCGGCGGCAGCGCGTGACGCGACACCTCGGCCGTCAATTCGCGGGTCGAGGCTGCCACCACCTCACCGACCGGTTTTTCGTCTGTCATCGACCGGCTCCCATTCAGATGCGCGGGCTGCGTTTCAACAGGCTCTTTTCCGAGCGCTGCACCTTGACGCCGGCCCGAATCAGCGCCGATTGCAGCATCCCGTAGAACTGCTCCCGCTCCGGTCCCCGGACGACGGCGCGCTCGTGCGCTTCGCTCAGAATCAGCGGATAGCCCTGCCCTTTCTCGGCCTGATCGAGCACGACCGCGTGGATCAGATCGACCCAGCGGCCGTTCGTCGCCACCCACGCGGGCAACTCGACCCGACCGACCTCGCGGCCGACGTGGACATAGAAAAACAGGATCGTTTGGCGCTCGCCGTAGGCATCGAGCACTTGACTCGCCGAGCGGAACAGCGCCGAGCGCTCGCCCGGTCGCTCCAAATGGTGCTCGAACAGGACGCGGTCGGTCAGCCCGTCGAGGACCGAGCTGGGGACGGGATCGCGGTCGCGGTACGGGCAGCGGTCGCAGTTGGCGACCGGATCGGGGCAGAGCGCGACCCGCATCGCGTTGACCACGTCGGTCGAGCCGGGCGCCGAGATGTACGACGCGACCGGAATCCCGTCGGCCTCGAACCCGGCCAGCGTCGCGGCGTAGCGGGCGAGCATCGTGTCTTTGAAATCCTCGGCGCTCTTGCCCAACGACCAGCGGATCAGCGTCCCGTCGGCCAGCGCCACAACCGGCCGCTCCGGTCGCCGTGCCTCTCGGGCGACCTCAAGCAGCGCGTCAAGCTCTCGCTGATCGCGCAGCGCACCGATGATCTCGGCCGTGACCGGCATCTCGCGCCCGTCCCAAGTCACGGACAGATCTTCCGGCGTGTGGTGCAGCGTCGGCGTGGCCCGCAGGATCGGCGGCTCGGCGGTGCCGTACTGAAACGCCAACTGACTGACATTCAGCAGATAGCACGTCGCGCCGAAGTTCCGGTCGGGAAAGACCTGACTGCCATCGGTCGCCGCGACCGTCACTTCCGCCGGACGAGGCACCGGGCGGTAGCGGGTCGCCGGGTCTTCGAGCGGGTGGGCCAGCAGCCACGAG
>JBBSVG010000669.1:0-2194 GCA_038233775.1 Bacteroidota bacterium
CCGGGTTCGCGCCGGGCAGTCCGACGAATCTGCATCTGCGCGCCGAGTATCGACCCGGTCTGCCGGCGAACCTTCGTCGCCCCGGTTATCCGGTTCCGCTCGATATTCAGTTCGGCAACGCGCCGCTCGACACGTCGGTTGCCGCCATCGGTCAGCCGAGCAAGCCGATCCGGTTTCGGGTCGTGGCGAAAGAGCCGACCGGCGACCTGCATCTCAAGGTCCGCATCCGCGACCTGAACGGCGACGGCAACCTGAGCGCACCGGGCGAGTACGCCGACATCCTGACCAGCGCTGGCGGCGCGCGGCAGAACACGTGGCGCCTGACGGTCGACACGACCGGGATGGGCCGGACGACGCTCGTTCCGCCCGGTGCCGCCGACCGCTATACGCTCGCCTTAACGGTTCCGCTTGGCCGCGACGACCGGTTCACCTTTACGACGACCGGCCAGCGAATCGACCAAACGGCGGCGCAGCAAGCGTTTACGAAAACGCCGTATGTCGTGCCGAACCCGTATGTTGGCGCGGCGTCGTTCGAGCCGGGGCGGTTCGCCGTCAGCGGTCGCGGCGAGCGGCGAATCGAGTTCCGCGACGTGCCGGTCGGCTGCACGATTCGGATTTATACCGTCGCTGGCGCACTCGTCCAGACGCTGCACCAGAGCGGCAACCCGACCGAAGGGTTCGTCCCGTGGGATCTGCGGACGGCCGACAACCTCGACGCCGCGCCCGGCCTGTATCTGTTCCAGGTCGATGCTGGCGCCCTCGGCACCCGCACCGGCAAGTTCGCCCTCATCAAGTAACCGCTGTAAATGCAGAATGATGAACGCAGAATGATGACCCCGACAGCGGGCCGTTTGATCAATCCTCGATCATCCATCTGCAATCTCTTAGACGAGCGTTCGCCATGACCCGATTTTCACCTTTGCTGGTCGCCGGGCTGCTGCTGACGGCCTCGGCGGCGGGGGCGCAGACGAAGCGCGGGACGGCCATCGGGCAGTTTTTGACGATCCAGCCGAGCGCTCGGTCGGTGGCGATGGGCGGCGCTGGCGTCGGCGCGCTGGCCGAGTCGGCGCTCGACGCCTACCTCAACCCCGCCGTGCTCGGCCGGTTGACTCGGGCCGATGTCGGGTTGAGCTACAGCCCGTGGCTGGTCGAGGTGCGGCACCAGTACGCCTCGGTCGCCGTCCCAGCTGGACGGTTCGGCACGGTTGGGTTGAACCTGACGATGCTCTCGTCCGGCGAGATGGACGTCCGGTCGGTCGAACAGCCGCTCGGCACCGGCGAACGGTTCACCGCCGACGATTTCTCCCTCGGCCTCGCCTACGGTCGCAAGCTGACCGACCGGTTCAGCTTGGGCGGACAGGTGACGTATGTCCACGAGCGGATCTGGCATTCGGCCTTCAGCACGGTCGGCTTCACCATCGGGACGCTGTATCAATTGGGCGAAAACGGCCTCCAGATCGGCGCCGGGCTGGCGAACCTCGGTCCCGAGAGCCAGTTCTCCGGCCGCGACCTGCGGATCGACTACGACCAGAATCCCGATCAAGCCGGTGACAACGGTCAGCTTCCGGCCGAGATCCAGACCGAGCAATACGGCCTGCCGCTGCTGTTCCGCTTCGGCCTCGGCCTGCCGGTGCGGATCAACTCGGACAACGAACTCCGCCTCGCCATCGACGCCTTGCACCCGTCGGACAACACCGAAAGCGTTCGGCTGGGCGGCGAGTGGACGACGTTGAAGCGGCTCTCGCTCCGCGCCGGCTACGATGGGCTGTTCCAAGCCGAGCGCGAAACCGGCTTCACCGCCGGCGCGGGCGTCGTCATCCCGTTCACTGGCGCCAACGGCCTGCGAGCCGACTACGCTTGGGCCGAACACGGCCGATTGGGCAACGTCCAGCGCTTCACGGTTGGATTTGGGTTTTAGGAAGCTGTCAGCCATCAGCTATCAGCCGTCAGCTAACGGCAAGAGAACGGCGGCCGATTCATAACCGCTGGCTTCGGCGTGAGACCCTTCACTTCGTTCAGGGTGACAGATAACGGTGACCGGCAACGGCGACCGTAACAGCGCCGAGCCGCCGTTTCATCAATCCGCGATCAGCAATCTGAAATCGCCTTTTCATCAATCCTCAATCTGAACTCATCAATTCTGCCGATGCTTCCCAGTAACCCCTACGGCCACTTCAGCAGCGACGGGCAAGCG
>JBBSVG010000670.1:0-2192 GCA_038233775.1 Bacteroidota bacterium
GGGCGGAAGATACGCCACGGCGCGCGGCCCGTGCAACCGACGGGCCAAGAGCACGACCGGCGCCGACAAGAACGCCCGCCACACCGTCGGAAACCGGGTCGAGAGCGCGCATTTCTTCACCCGAGAAAGAAAGCGACGTCTAAGCTCTGAATCGTTCGGCGCTTGACAACGATGGTTTCCGCCGTATTTTAGACCACAGAGTTCTCGGGCGGACGACCGTTCAACGCCCGAATCGACACCCCCTTAGACGACATCCCCCATGTCGACCGATGTTCAGAAAGTCGTCCAGTCGCTGCTAACGCAGGCCGATGCCATCGAGCAGGAAGCCGCGCGTGTGTGGGCGATTGACCCCGCCTACAGTGCGGTCGAAGTCTCGCAACTCAACCACAAGGCGGCGATGCTGCGTGACCGCGCCGCCGGACTGGAGAGTCGGGCCGACGCCTGGGCGGCCTACAATGCGTCGCAGCCGACGACAAAGGGCAAGTCGCCGCTCGAATCGGCCATCGCGATGGCGCATTATTACCGCGATCTGGCCGTCAAGTGTCCCGAAGCAGCGCCGCAGTTGCTCAAGAGCGCCGAGTTATGGGATGTACGGGTGATCGCGCTGCGGACCGAGGTGCCCGTCGCTGCGACCATGCCGCTGACGGCGAGGGCGGCGGCGGCCGAGCAAGCACAACCGGAAACGTGGCGCCGAAAAACCGCCGCAACTGAGATGGCGCCGAAGCCGACCCGGTTCTCGTCGGTCCTCTCCCGGCTTCGGCTCTCGGCTCGGTCCTGAGTCGGCCTCTCCCCTGCTTGATCGAACGACAGAGGGCCGGATTTCACGAGAAATCCGGCCCTCTGTGTCTCAAGCCCGACTGTTCAACCGAACAGCAGGTTTGTCAACCAGACTGAAGCGAGAATCCCGACCACGTCGGCGATCAGGCCGCCGAGGACGGCGTGGCGGCTGCGCTTGATCCCGACCGAGCCGAAATAGACGGCCAGCACGTAGAACGTCGTCTCGCCGGAGCCCATCATGACGGACACCATCCGGCCGATCAGCGAATCGGGGCCGTGGGTGTTGATCGACTCGCTCATCACGCCAAGCGCGCCCGAGCCAGAAAGCGGTCGCATCAGCGCCATCGTCAGCGTCTCGGCGGGCATCCCGATCAGCGATGTAACCGGATTCAGCACCCGAACGAGCAGATCGAGCGAGCCGCTGGCCCGGAAAATCCCGATGGCGACGAGCATCGCGACCAGAAACGGGATGATTCGGACGGCCACCTGAAACCCTTCCTTCGCCCCTTCGACGAAGACCGCATAGACCTTGACGCCTTTCAGCGCGCCGTAGCCGAGCACCGAGACGAGAATCGCCGGGATGGCGAGCACGGCCAGCAGGTTCAAAACATCGATAAAGGATTGCATCGCTTATCCCTCCGCCGTGAACGGCGCCTCGTCGTACTGCCGACGATAGGCGGGCAGCTTTGCCAGCAGCTTGACGGCCGTGACACCGACGACCGTCGAGATCGTCGTGGCGACGACGGCGGCGACGATGAAATCGGTCGGATTGGCCGCCCCGGCGGCGGCGCGGATGCCGATGACGGTCGCCGGGATCAGCTGAACGTTCGACGTGTTGATGACCAGAAACGTACACATCGCGTCGGTCGCCGTCCCTTTTTTCGGGTTGAGCTTGTCCAATTCTTCCATCGCCTTCAGCCCGAGCGGCGTGGCGGCGTTGCCCAGCCCGAGCAGGTTGGCCGAGATGTTCATCACCATCGCGCCCATCGCTGGATGATCGGGCGGGACATCCGGGAAAAGCCGCGTCATGATCGGCCGGACGAGTCGGGCGAGTTTTTCGATCAGCCCCGACGCTTCGGCGACTTTCATCACGCCCAGCCAGAGCGCCATGATCCCGATCAGCCCGAGCGCCAGTTCGACGGCGGCTTTGGCCGACGAGATGGCCCGCTCGGTGACTTTCTGCATCCTCGGCATCAGCGGCGGCTCGACGGTGAACGTCGCCGCGCCGGTGGCTGTCGTCAGTCTGCCGCGCAGCGTATGGCCGTCGCCGCCCTGAGCCGACCCGAGCGCACGCCACGCCGCCGGACTGCCGTCACCGAGCGCGATCTCGACCGTCGCCGTCCCGTCGTCATGCCGACGAACGACGGCCGGTGCGATCACGGTCGTGTCGACGACTGCCCCGTAACCGGTGCGGA
>JBBSVG010000671.1:0-2187 GCA_038233775.1 Bacteroidota bacterium
CAGCCGAACCGCGTCGTTGGTCAGCCCGTCAGCGGTGGTGAAGCGGGCGGTTTGCTTGAATCGGGGCAGACCGCTGCCGACCGAATCGGGCGACAGGACGATCAGCCCGCCGAGCGTCCCGAGCAGCAGCCGACCGTCCGGGGCGAGCGTCAGGCCGCCGGCTGTCAGCGGTGCGGGCAGGGTTGGGGTTGCGTCGCCGAGCGCCCAGCGGCCGAGGAGCCGGGCGGCAGCCTGACCGGTCGGCAAGTGCGACAGGCCAGCCTTGTGCGCCAGCCAGAGGCCGCCTTCCCGGTCGGCACACAGCCCGGTTACGGAAGTGCTGACCAGTCCATCGGCGCCGCTGAACGCCACCCACGCGGTCGAGTCGAGCGGCTGCCGACCGGTCGGGAGTTCGCGAAGCCCGACCGAACCGTCGACGTGGGCCAGCCACAGATCGCCGGCCGCGTCCTCGGCCATGTCCCAAACGGCGGCCGAGCGAAGCACGCGGCGAATCGGCTTGTGGCCGGCGTCGGCACCGTCGGTCAGCAGCCACAGGTCGCCGGATTGGGTTGAGCCGAACAGCCGCCCGGCCTTTGTCTCGAACAACAGGCGCGGTTTGGGTCCAGGCAGCCCGTCGGCTTGAGACAGGCGGCGGACCGGTTCGGTCGGCAGCGGCGCGGCGGGATCGGCGGGCAGACGATAGTCGAGCAGCTCGCCAGCCTCGGTCGCCACCCAGAGCGAGCCGTCTTGTCTGGCGACCAGTCCGCGCACCCGACGGGCACTCGAACCGGTTTTGCCGAGCCACGTCCGCAGCGTATCGACGCGCCACGGGCCGCCGGGTGTCGTCGGTGGCAGAAACCCGATCACGCCGGTGCGGGCGGTGCCGACCCAGACGCGGCCCGACCGGTCGCACGCCATCAATCGATATTCATCGCCGCCGACCGTCGGCAGATGGACGCCGCCGGGGAGCGAGTCGGTGAAGCGGGGGCGGGTGTAGGCCAGCGGTTCAGCGGAGCGGACGATGCCGGTCGGTCCGTAGAGCCAAAGGTGCCCGTCGCGGTCCTCAACGGCCGCGTTCACCTCGGTCGATGGGACGCCGTCGGCCGGGCCGAACGAATCGAACCGGACGCCGTCGTAGCGTTTCAGCCCGGTCAGCGAGTGGCCGACCCAGAGGCAGCCGGTCCGGTCCTGCCAGACGAAGTGCGTCTCGCCGGAGAAGCCGAACCGCTCGGCGTCGAGCAGATAGTGCTTGAGCGGCAACTGCTGCGCGCCGGCCGGTCGGCAGACGAGCAGCAGCAAGAGCAGCAGATAGCGGGCGCGCATCGGGTCAGGCCGCCGCGCCGGTTGGACTGCCGGATTCGAGTTCCTTCAACAGCTCGTAGAGGTAGGTGCGGTTGATCCCGAGTTGCTCGGCGGCGGCGGAGCGGTTGCCGGAGCGGTCGAGCGCGTGCTGGACCAGCGCCCGCCGGGCGAGCCGAAGCCCTTCGGCCAGCGATACGTCAAGCGGCAGCAGGTGCGTCGCCGAGATTGGGTCGCGCTCGGCCGTCAGCGGGGCGTCGCCGCGAATCTCGAGCGGCAGATCGTCGGGCCGGACGATGGGCATCGGGCAGAGAATCGCCAGCCGCTCGCACAGGTTCTCGAGCTCCCGCACGTTGCCCGGCCACGGGTGGCGACCCAACAGATCGAGCGCCGCCGGTGAGAACGTCGTCGGGCCGCGACCCAATCGGCGCCGGGCGGAGGTCAGAAAATGCTCGGCCAGCATCGCCACGTCGCCGGTCCGGGCGCGGAGCGGCGGCAGCGCCAGCGGCAAGACTTGCAAGCGGTAGAACAGATCCTGCCGGAAGCGGCCGTCGGCCACGCGACCGGCCAGATCCTGATGCGTCGCCGCGACGACCCGAACATCGACGGTCCGGCTGCGCTCGCTGCCCAACCGCTCAACAGTCCGTTCCTGCAACGCCCGCAGCAGCTTGGCCTGCGCCTCGGCCGTCAGTTCCGCGATCTCGTCCAAGAACAGCGTCCCGCCGTGGGCCAGCTCGAACTTGCCGCGCCGCTGGGCCAGCGCCCCGGTGAACGCCCCTTTCTCGTGGCCGAACAGGTCGCTCTCCATCAGCGTCGGCGCAATCGCGGCGCAGTTGACGGCGATGAACGGTCCGGCGGTCCGGCGGCTGGCGCGGTGCAGGGCGCGGGCGACGAGTTCCTTGCCGGTGC
>JBBSVG010000672.1:0-2184 GCA_038233775.1 Bacteroidota bacterium
CGTCGTAACCCTCTTAACCCTCGCTCTGGCACCTGCTGTTCTCTTTCATCCCATAGCACAACCCGTTCTAGCTATTACCATCGATTCGACCCGGAGATCGATGTCATGCTTCTGCGGCGGGTCCGGCATCAGGTGTTCTACACCAAGCTTCGCTATGCTCACCAGTTGCAACCAATCCTTGATAACAGGGTTCTTTCTGGCACAAATCCACTCGAAGTTCATAATGAAACCTTTTATCATACAGCCCCCCTCGCAATAGCCTATGGCTTATTTCTATATAACAGATATTTTGCATTTTCAGGGGTTCTCTCGGCTGAGTATGGGGCATCGTACTACACCAGTAAATCGGTCTACACATACGTTGACGGTCGAGGCACCTCCTCACATTCTTCCGGCCAATATACGCCCACGCTGCAATATGGATTATCGTTCAGAGGGTACAGACAGATTCGGCAAAAATCCATGCTCTATCTATCGGTAGATACCTACATCGTCCCGACAGCCAGACCACCGCGACGATATTCACTCGGGTTCCTGCACAAGCTCTGAACCTCCTGCCGCTGCCGTGAGCTGACAGCCGATAGCTGATGGCTGTCAGCTTCCGTTTAGGCCGGCGGGGGCGGGACGGTGCCGAAGGTGATCTGAATCTGCTTGAACCCAAGCGCCTCGAGCAGGGCGCGGACGTTCCGCTCGGCGTTCTGCTGGGCCATCCGCTCGACCCCGTTGCGCCGGGCCATGTCGGTCAGCGTCCGCTCGGCGTCTCGCAGAATCGCCGTTTGGGTGTTCGGGTCGCCTTTGGAGAACAGGCCCGTCTCGCGGTTGAGCACCCTCGTCCCGTTCGGGTCGATCCGGGTGCTGAAGATCTCGGCGCTGGGCAAGCGAACCACGACCGATGTATCGACGGCCGTGATGTCACCGGGCCGGAGTTTGGCAAAATCGACCCCGGCGACGACCTCGCCATTGATCAGCATCTGCACCTTGTCGCCCTCGAACAGCCGCGAGAGCGCCGTGCCGCGACTCGTCTCGCCGGTCATGACGAGTTGGATCGGGTACTCAATCGTCTCCAGCCGGTTCAGTCCGCGCACCGCTTTCAGCACCGCCGCGCCGTCGGGCCGGACGATGACGACGGTCGGATCGGCCCCCGCGTCGGGATTGCCGAACGGTTTGAGCAGTCCGCCGAGTTTCAGCCCGACCAGCACCACGGCGACGGCCACTGCCGAGAGCAGCGCCACCGTCAGCAGCCAGCGTGCGAGTTTCATCGTTGTCTCCTCTGTAACCTGACCGGTTTGTCCGCCGTCAGAGGGCAAACTCCATGCGTCCGCGCCGCCCGGCGGTTGCGAGAACCGTCCGGCGCGGTTAACTTGTCGCCTGTTGCCCGGCACGAGCGACACCCGACGGGACGTTTGGCCCCCAAGACGTTCACCCCAACTCTACGGAGACGACGACCATGTGGCGACGGTTTACCCGGCTGATGAAATCCATCTTCGGCGGCGCGATTGCGGCGGCTGAAGACCCGCGCATGATCCTCGAGGAGAACATCCGCGAGATGAACGACCAAGTGCCGAGGATGAACGAATCCATCGCCATGGTCAAGGCCAACGTCACGCTGCTCGAGCGGGAAGACACGCACCTCACGCAGAAGTTGGCCGAGGTCACGTCGAAGGTCAAGGCCGCGATCCAAGCCGGACGCGACGATCTCGCCGGTCAGTTCGCCGTCCAGTTGGAGAACCTGCGTTCCGAAAAAGAGCGCGTCAGCGGCCAGTTGCAGACCGGTCGGCTGGCCTACGACAAGGCGCTGAACGTCAAGAAGGCGTTCATGCGTGAGAAGGAACGCAAGACGCAGGAAGCGCTGAACGCGATTCGCGAGTACGACCGGGCCAAGTGGCAGGCGAAGGTCGCCGACACGATGGAGCAGTTCGAAGTCGCCGGTGTCAGCCAGACCCACGACGAGATGCTGCGGAAGGTCAACGAGAAGTCGGCGGTCAACGAGGCGCGGATGGAGATGGCGCTCGACTCCATCGACCAGAAAGGCTACCAGCTTGAAGAAGCGGCCGAGGAGATGCGGGCGCAGGAACTCGTCAAGCAGTTCAAGCTCGAGATGGGCATGGCCGACGCCGAGCCGACCCGGACCCGCGCCCCGCAGGTGCCCATCGACGGCGGCGTGACCGACGCCGACACCGAGGA
>JBBSVG010000673.1:0-2183 GCA_038233775.1 Bacteroidota bacterium
CAGGACGATGAAGACGGAGTTGAGCGGGCGCGGCTCGGGCTGGTTCAGATCGGCGGTCTTGATCGGCGAAATCAGCGTTTCGTCGTAGCCGAAGATCACGGCCAGACGTCGGGCGAAGGTGTAACGCGAGCAGATCTCGCGGCCCGAGACGTGGTACAGCCCGGTCCGCTCGCGCACCGCGAGGCGAAACAGCGCTTGGGCCAGATCGTCGACCAGCGTCGGGTTGCCGATCTGATCCTCGACGATGCGGACCGGTCGGCCGTTCGACAGTTCATCGACCAGCCAGAGGGCGAAGTTCTTCTTCACGCCTTCCGCGTGGCCGTAGAGCACCATTGTCCTGACGATGACGTGCTCGATCTCGCCGCCGCGCACCGCGTTCTCGCCGGCCAGCTTCGACTTGCCGTAGTAGCCCAGCGGGTTCGGTCGGTCGCCCTCGGTGTACGGCCCATCGACGCCGTCAAAAACGTAATCGGTCGAGACGTGGATCAGCTTCGCGCCCGCCCGGCGACACCCGGCAACCAGATGCTCGACCGCCTCGACGTTCGCCCGCCAGCACAGCTCGCGCTCGGTTTCGCACTTATCGACGTGCGTCATCGCCGCCGCGTTGATGACCACATCCGGGGCGAAATCGGTGACGAGTTCGACGGTCGCCGCCCGGTCGCCGATGTCGAGCGTCGTGTAGCCGAACGAGCCGTCGGTCGCTTTCGGCTGCGGGTCACGGGCGGTCGCGAGCACGTCGTAGCGCCGGTCGCCGCCAATCAGCGTCACGAGCGATTGCCCGAGCAGCCCGTTGGCGCCGGTGATGAGAATCCGTCGGTATGCTGTTGCCACGCTGTCCATCCGATCCAAACGTCCCCCGAGCCGAACCCTCCGCCGACTCATTGGGGACAAAGATACGCACGGCGGTCCGGTCGGTCGGAAAAAGCGCATCCCGCCGTCAACAGAAGCCGACGCTCGGCCCGTATCTTTCACCCCCTCGACACTCGCCTGCTCCTCCAGACCCGATTCCTGATGGCCGTTCGTCTGCGCCGCACCCTCGGGGTGCGCGATCTGGTGCTGTTCTATTTGGCCGCCATCGTCACGCTGCGGTACGTGCCGCTGACCGCCGCCGTCGGCCCCAGCGCCGTTACGATCTGGCTGCTCGCGTTCGGGTTGTTCTTCGTGCCGCTTGGGCTGGCGGTGGCCGAGCTGTCGAGTCGGCACCCGGCCGAGGGCGGGATCTACGTCTGGTCGAGGGAAGCGTTCGGCGATTTCCACGGCTTCCTGACCGGTTGGACGTACTGGACGTGCAACATCGTCTATATCCCGAGCCTGTTGCTCTACGCGGCCAGCAACGCCGCCGTCGTGTTTCCCCAGACGGCCCATCTGGCGACCAACAAAACCTGTCTGGCGCTGTTTTCCCTCGTCGGACTCGGACTCGCGGTCGGGCTGAACCTGCGCGGATTGCGGGTGGCGCAGCGGCTGCACAACGCCAGCGGCTCGCTCGGCACGTGGCTCCCGGCGCTGATTCTGATCGGCTTGGGCATCGTCGCGTGGCTGACGTTCGGCAGCGCGACCAGTTTCGCCCCGAGCGGACTTGTGCCGAAGGTCGGCGGACTGAACGAGGTGCTGTTCTGGGCCTCCATCGCCTACGCCGTGACCGGGCTCGAGAGCGCCTCGACGATGGGCGAAGAAGTCCACGAGCCGCGCCGGACGGTGCCTCGGGCGCTGCTGGTCGCCGGGGCGATGATCGCGCTGATTTATCTAGCTGGAACGCTCGCCCTGCTCGTCGCCTTGCCCGCAGCCGAGATCAGCGGCCTGACCGGGCTGACCGACGCGGTCGGCGTGATGGCGACGAAGCTCGGCGGCCCGAGGCTCGGCGCCGGACTCGGGGCGGTCGCTGCGCTTGGCGTCTGCTTGGGCAACCTCGGCGGCGTCAGCGCATGGCTGGCCGTCTCGGCGCGACTGCCATTCGTCGTCGGCCTCGACCGCTACTTACCGACGGCGTTCACCCGGTTGCATCCCCGCTTCGGCACGCCGACGGTCGCGATCCTGACGATGGGCGGACTCTCGGCGGTGCTGGTCTATCTGGCCGAACTCGGCGGCAACCGGGCCGAGCAAGCCTACGCGGTGCTCAACAGCCTGAGCGTGCTGTCGTTTTTCATCCCGTATCTGTACCTGTTCCCGGCGCTGATCGTCCTCGG
>JBBSVG010000674.1:0-2175 GCA_038233775.1 Bacteroidota bacterium
GACGCGGCTCCAAGCGACGCACCGGGCCGATCTCGCCTCCGATCTGCTCGTCGGCGCCCCGGCCACGACCGAGCGAGTCTCGATGCTGACGCACCGCTTCCTCGGCCTCGGGTTCGATCCGGCGACGGCCTATCAGAAGGCGCTGGCGGTGATCGACCTGACGATCCAGCGGCAAACGCTGCTCTTGTCGTTCGCCGACATCTTCCGCATCGTCGCGCTGATCATCTTCTGCTCGATCCCGCTCGCCCTGCTGCTCCGCAAAGCCGGTCCCGGTGGCGGCCCCGCCGCCGACGTCCACTGACGCAAGCACGCAGCACACGAAGCGCCCCGGCAGCCAACCGCCGGGGCGCTTTTTCGATGCGCTTGCGTTGAAACCGCCCGATCTTCTGTCATCCTGCCGGCGAAGCCGCCGAAGGTCGCGGAGCGAAGGATCTGAGTTTAGACCCTTCACTTCGTTCAGGGTGACAGGCAACAGCAAGGGCCAAACGCGGACGGCTTCATCGGGAAGGAGGATCAATCGTGCTCGCGCAGGGTTGGGACGAATAGGGCGAGGCCGCCGCAGAGGGCGGCGCCAATCGCGGCGCCGATGAACAAGGTTTCAGGGGCGAACCGGGCGGCGAGCAGTCCGGCGGCGCCGGCGGAGAGCGCCGTCACGCCGCGCACGGTCATGTCCTGCACGGCGAAGACGCGGCCGAGCGCCTCGGGCCGGGTCCAGCGTTGCACCATCCCGGTGCGCGGGATGATGATCAGCGGGATGCACAACCCGTGCAGCGCCATCCAGAAAGCCGCCGCCGCGACCGAATGCGTCCACGCAAACGGCAGGTACGTCAGCCCGTCGAGCGCGAGGCCGACCGTCCAAAGGGTGCCGGGGGCGATGCGCGGTCGAGAAAATAGCAGGGCAGCGCTTGTGACGAGCATCCCGCCAGCCATGCACCCCTCGATCAGCCCATACGCCGCCGCGCCCTGCCCGAGCGTTTCGCGGACGTAGATCGGGACGACGACCGTCGCCGTGCCCATGATGAACAGGTTGTTCAGCGTCGTCAGGCCGACGATGGCGCCCAGCCGTCGGTCGCGGCGCAGTTCGCCCAATCCCGACCGAACCGCCGCCCACGGCGTCTCGCGCTCACCGACGACCTCCGGAACCGGTCGGTTCGGCAGCGCCAAGAGGACGGCGAACGAGACGAAGAACGTGACCGCATCGACGGTGAACAGGTGGACCGTTCCGCGCAGCCCGCCGCCGAGCGCCAGCGCGACCGCCCCGGCCAGCAGCGGCCCGACGAGAAAGCCCAAGTGCTGTGAAGTCTGCATCAGCGCATTGGCCCGACCGAGTCGGACCGGGTCGGAGCCGACCAACTGCGGCAGATACGCATCGCGCGCCGGGTTGAACAGCGAGCCGACCCCGGTCAGACAGAACGCGACCAGGCCGACGGCAACGACCGTCAGCCCGCCCCGCATCCACAGAATCGGGATCGCCAGCAGCACCAGCCCGCGCAGCGCGTCGCTCCAGAGCATGACGCGGCGGCGGGCAACGCGGTCCACGACGACACCGGCGGCGAGGCCGAACAGGATGACCGGCAGGTAGGTGCTCATCTGGACGAACCCGGTCGCCCGCGCCGAGCCGTTGGTCAGTTCGAGCACCAGAAACGGCAGCCCGACCAGAAACAGCGCGTCGCCGAAGGTGCTGACCAACTGACCGAGCCACAGCAGGGCCAGCGACCGGTCGAGCGACCGCATCGCCCGCCACCACGACGCACCGGGCACTTGGGGCACCGGTCGCGCCGGACGGGGTTCGTCTGGGAGCATCGGGTTACTTCGCGGTGGCCGATGCGTCGGTGATGCGGCCGTCGGTTCGGCTGGTGATCGTCCCCTGCTTGCGAGCGGTTTCGATCAGCACGTCGCGGATGATCGTCGGCCGCGTCTCGACCCGGATCGTCGCCTGCGGGAGCGAGAAGAAGTCGTTGAGGTGGCTGGCGACGTAGTTGTTCGTCACAATCGAGTAGCGCTTCGCCCCGACGACCGGCTTGCCGCCGACCTCGAGCATCGTCACGCGGCTGCCGACGGCGCGGCGCGGGTCGTAGGTGTAGCGCATTCCCGCAACCTGCATCAGCTCCGGCTTGCGGTCGCGGCTGGCTTGGGTCGAAGCACCGGCCGCCTGCGCCTCCATCATCTGCCGCA
>JBBSVG010000675.1:0-2170 GCA_038233775.1 Bacteroidota bacterium
CGTAGTTCTTCTTTTTGTACGACAGCATCCGGGCGAACCGACCGTCAAAACCGACCTTGATCCCGGTCGGCAGCGCGTCGCCGAGCTTTGCCACAAAGGCCCGTTCCGGTTCGTCGCCCGAGACGTGCGGCGGCGGGATGAAGAAGATCCCGTCGGTGTCCACCTCGACCACCCGGCCGCCGCGCAGTTGAACCGTCGCCATCATCGTCCTGAGCGTTTCCTGACCGAGCGTCGTGACGCGGTCGGCCTGAACCATGTCGTTGAACGCGCCACCGCGAAAGCCCAAATAGCCGTAGTGGGCATTGATCAGCAGCTTATAGGACGACTGTAGCGCGTCCAATCGGCTCTTTTCCCGCTCGTCATTGGCGGCGTGCATCGCGTCTTTGGCGGCGAAGCGGAGCGCCGTTAGTTCGCCAAGCGTGCGGCTGAACAGCCCGAGCGTGTCGCTCGCCGGGGCGATCCCGTGGAGCAGCATCAGGCTCGGGTACAGGCTCTCGACGTCGGCATAGACGATGGGACCGACGACGCCAGTCAGGAACACGTCGGTGTAGCCGCCGACGGCTTGGCCGCCGGAACCGGGGCGCGGCAGCGAATGGCGGCGGCGCAGGTATTCGCGGACCAGCAGCGCCTCGATCCGGGTCGCTTGGCCCAGCCGGGCGACGGTTCCGTAGCCGAACGGCAGCAGTTGCGTCAGATAAAACGTCGCGCCTGACAGGTGCGCGGCGAGGGCTCGCGTCTCACGAACGTCGTCGAGCGCGTATTCGGCGACGAGATCGGGCTGTTCGCGCCAGAGCCGGGTTAGGTCGGCCCCGTCGAGATAGACGCGGTCGGGTCGGGCGAAACCGAAGTAGCGGGCGGCGGCTTTCAGGCCGTAGGACGGCAGATCGCGCTTGAACACGTCATACGCAAGCACCTGAAAATACGTGTCGATGACGTGCCGACCGGCAATCTCGCAGGCGGTGTACGGCATCGACCGCTCGGCGAACCGGATCGTCGTCTCGAAGGTCGTCGGCTCTGATCCGTCTCGGCCGAGCGTTAGACGAACACCGTGTTGGGCCGCCCGAGCGGTCAGATACGGCAGATCGAAGTTGAACAGGTTGTGCCCCTCGAGCACGTCCGGGTCGCGCTCGCGGACCAGTTCGACGAACCGCCGCAGCATCGCCGGTTCGTCCAGCGTGCGCCCGTCGATCAGATGTTCCCAGCCCGTCGAATCCGACAGCGAGATGAGCACGATCCGGTCGCCGACCCGCTCGGCCGAGGGGAACGAGCCGTCGGTGATGACCTCGATGTCGAGTTGCAGCCGGCGCAGCTCGGGGAAGGTCATTCCTTTGAACAGCGTCCGGCCGGTTGCCGTCAGGAACTGGTGGACCGGATCGGGGCGCAGGTAGAGCGCGTCCGAGTCGCGCACCGTGCCGCCCGTGCGCTCGGCGACGGCCCGTGCGGCGGCGCGCATCGTGTCAAGGTGCTCGTAAACGGCCAACTGGTTGAGCGGGTGCGGTCCGCTCAGATTCCGCAGCCAGCGCGGCCGGAGCGACGGCGGGATCAGGCCGGGATCGGTCAGGAAGAAGAACGGGTGGAACGCGACCGTCTGGGCGGCGGTCGTCCCGTCTGGCAGACGATGGTAGAGGATCATCGTCGCCCCGTCCGCGCCGGGCTGGACGGCGACGAGGCGCGGCTCGGGGTCGGCCCCGTAGAGAAGCGAGCGGTTGGGCACGGCGGGCGTCAGTCCCGGTTTCGGGGCAGACGGATGTACGCCTCGTCGCCGCCTTTGGCGAGGGCGGGTCGGGCCGGATCGGTGTCGGGCAGGGTCGCAAGCGCGTACCACGCGGTCAAAAGCGCGACGAAGGCCAACCGGCGCGGCACTTGGTTCACCGGATCGTCTGTCCACGCGCCGCACTCGAGCAGCACGGCGGGCGTCCCCCAGCGGCGCATCGCGTCGTCGAAAGCCGACGGCAGCGCCGCATCGTCGTAGCGGGCGATCCGGCCGGGGGCGAGCGACGAGAGCGAGACGGCCAACCGACCGGCGACCGGCGCCATCGGCCAACCGGTGCCCGGCGCCGAGCGCGGCTCGGTCGGCGCGAGCAGGGCAAACGCGGCCAGCGAGCCGTCGGTCGTCCGGCGCGGACCCTGATCGTGCAGGTCGAGGGCGAAATCGGGGTGCAGTTGCAGA
>JBBSVG010000676.1:0-2160 GCA_038233775.1 Bacteroidota bacterium
GAACCCGTTCAACCCGACGACGACGATCTCGTTCACCCTCACCCGCCCGGCAAAGGTCAAGTTGACCGTCTTCACCGCCCTCGGCGAACCGCTCGCCACGCTCGCCGACGACACCCGACCGGCCGGCACGCACCGGCTGACGTTCGATGGTTCGGGCCTCGCCAGCGGGACGTATCTCTATCGGCTCGAGGCCGATGGTCGCGCCGAAACCCGCACGCTGACGCTCGTCCGCTGATCGCTCGATTTGCGTTATCTTGTGCCGCAGCTTAGGCTTGGCAAGGGAGACACGAGATCGGGAGGATGCGATGAAAAAAACCTTTCAACTTGGCCGGGCGGCGCTGGTTCTGTCGGCGCTGCTGACGGCGACGGCGGTGCGGGCGCAAACCGTCTCGCTTGCCGTCATCAACCGGGGGACGCTGGCGTTCCGGTTGACCGAGGCGCCGTCGGGCGTCGGCTCGGTCGGCGTTGATAACCCGACGATGACGTTCACGGTCGGCACACGCTACCAGATCAGCAACGCCAACAGCGGCGCGCACCCGTTCGAGTTGCTCGGCGGCGGCGTGCTGCTGTCGCAGTTCAGCACCGGCTCGTTCGAGGGCGATCCGGCCGTCGCCTACGTCGAGGACGCCAGCAGCATGACCTTTACCCTAACCGGCGCCCTCGCCGCGCAGATGACGGCCTACCGCTGCCATTTCCACGGGCTGATGACCGGATCGGTGGCGATCCAGACGGTCGCCGTCGGCGACGATCTATCGCGGCCCGGCCCCTTTACGCTGCTGCAGAACAGCCCGAACCCGTTCAACCCGACGACGGCGATCCGCTACCGGCTGCCGACCTCGGGCGCGGTCCGGCTGGAGGTGTTCAACGTGCTCGGCAATCGCGTCCGCGTGCTCGTCGATGAGATCCAGACGGCCGGGCTGCACCGCGTCACGTTCGACGCCGCCGGGCTGCCGACCGGCACCTACCTCTACCGCCTCACCGCCGGCGACCGGGTCGAGTCGCGGCAGCTGATGCTGGTCAAGTAACCCTGCAACTCTCGCTTCATCCCGGCGCCGCTTCTTGATCGGAGCGGCGCCGGTTGCGTTTGGCTCAGGCGGATGCGGCGGTGGTGTCGATCCAGGCGGCCAGTTCGTCGCGACCCATGCCGCCCGAAGCGACGGCGACCATCACCCGCTCGCCTTCGTCGGCCGAGACGATCAGCGCACGGCCGTTGAGCTGGAGCAGCGCCCGTGCAGCCACCCACGCTGTTCGCTTGTTGCCGTCGATGAACGCATGGTTCTTCGCCAGCGAGAAGCACAGCGCCGCCGCTTTCTCGGCCAGCGTCGGGTAGAGATCGTCACCGCCAAAGGTCATCGACGGTTGCGCGACGGCCGATTCGAGGCCGCCTCGGTCGCGGATGCCGTCGGCGCCGCCGTGCGCCCGCAACACCTGATCATGCAGCTCGATGACTTGCTGAAGCGTCGGGACTCGGGTCGAATCGGTCATGCCAGCCGCCGGAGCAACTCGTCATCCTGCCGGATGATTTCGGCGACGACCCGACTAAACTCCTCGTCGGAGACGGTTTTGGTGGTCGGCGGTGAGTCGTCGCGCTGACGGGGCGCGGGGGCGTCTGCCGGTCGGCGCGGGCGCTTGGCGTCGTCGGGTCGGGTCGGGGGCGAGGTTTTGGGCATGGGAACTCCGGTTGATCGACGTGAAACGGGTTCTTGGGACGCAGTCGTCGGTTCACAATATACGCCAGACGTCTCTGCCGGGGAACTTGCGGCGGCGCTTGGCAGAGCGCGTCGGGCGGCGGTATCTTGGGGACCGCTTTTCCCCCGTCAGGAGACCCGCCGTGCATCAGCCGCATACCGCCGACCCCGCCGCGCTCCGCGCCGACCTCCAGAGCCGATTGGACGACGCCCGTCGCTCTGCCGAGATGATTCGCACCCGTTTGCGCCTCTCGGCCACCGAGCCGCCCCGCGTCGCCGTTGTGCTCGGTTCGGGGCTGGGCGATTTCGCCGACAGTCTGACCGGCTCGGTGGCGCTGCCGACGGCCGAACTGCCCGGTTATCCGCACGGCACCGGTGTCGCCGGACACGCCGGACGCTGGGTGGCGGGGCGGTTGTCGCGCCAAGACGACCGGCCGATTCTGGCGTTGCAGGGCCGGGTCCACGCCTACGA
>JBBSVG010000677.1:0-2148 GCA_038233775.1 Bacteroidota bacterium
GCCACGGAAGATCAGATAACGGTTCAGCGTGTACTCGACGGCCGTCTGCTGGCCGCCGTTGAGTTGCTGGGTAAAGGTCAAAAACAGGTCGCTCGACAGGTATTTGCCGACCCGAATCCGCGAGCCGCCCGATCCCCCGCTGACGATCTCGACCACGTCGAGGTGCAGGTTGTTGCCCAGCGTCCGCTCGAGTTCGGCGGTGAACGAGGCGCTGGCGACGCCGAGTCCCTGCTGCTGCGCCCGGTTGAGCAGACTCCGCTGTGCGCCCCGCTCCTCGGTCGAAGTGAACGCCTGTGGCTTGCCGAAGAGCAGGATGCTGACGATGTCCTCCTGCGACAGGCTCGATTGCGACGAGCGCAGCTTGACCGTCAGTTCCCGCAGCGGACCGGTCACATCGACGAAGATGCGGACGTTCTGCGGTGATGCGCCTGAACCGTTGATATCGCCTGAACTGATCCGGGTGTTCAGGTCGTACTGCGCCGTCGCGTCGATGACCGGATCGCGATTCGGTTGGCCGTCGAAGGCGACGATGCCGCGCTGGATGCGGAACTGTCGGCCGTAGGCGGTGTACGAGCCGCGCAGTGTGGCGACCGAGCCGTAGAGTCGCGCGTCGAGTTCACCGGCATCTTTCTGCGCCCGGAGCTTGCCATTGCCGATCTCGGCATTCAGGCTGTTGCGTCCGTCGGCGCCGCTGGGCAGGCCGCGCAGCCAAGTATTTCGCTGAACCGTCAGCGTCACGTCGAGCGCCAGCGCCTTCCAGAGCGGACTGACCGAGTCGGTCGTGGACAGCGTCGAATCGATCTTCACAGCATAAAGCGTCGGATCGACCGTCCCGAAGATACGGACACGACCGCGCGCATCTGCATTCGTTTCGGGCAAGGTGATATCGGCGTCGTCCACGGCCACGGTGCCGTTGAGCGTCGGCCGGTCGAGCGTGCCGCCGGGACGGAGCGAACTGGTGACGACGGCGCGATAAGCTGGCGTGTTGATCAGCAGGAAATGCGTTGCGTCGAGCGAGAACGCAAAATCCTTTAAGGTGAAGTTTGGTCCGAGGTTGACCTGTCCCCCGGCCGTCAGGTCGCCGTCGCCAGAGTGAATTCGGGCGGTCTCGATCTGCACGCGGTCGTTCTGGAAGCGGAGGTCGAGCGTCGTCCGATGCTTGACGCCGAGCGGCCGGAGCGTGTAGCGTCCGTCCGGGACAGACAGTCGGCCATCGATCTCCGGTTTCTGAATCGTCCCGCCGACGGTCAGGCCGAGCGCCATCGTGCCCGAGGTTTCGGAGAACGAACCGGGGAACAGCCCTTCGAGAAGCTTCAGCCCGATCCCGTCGGTGCTGAGTTTGAGCGCAATTGGCCGGTTGGACGGCAGCCGCTCGCCTGCGCCGCTGAGGCGAAGGTCGGCCGGAAGCGAGCCAGCGAGCAGCAACTCCGCCCCCGGCGTCTGGACCAGCCGCGCCTCGATCTGGGTCGCCAGATCCTGATATCGCGCCTGGACGCCGAGCGAGTCGAACGCGTACTCACCATACGTGGCCCGAACGATCTTGCCGTCGAGCGCGAGTTTCGGGCTGTCGAACGAGCCGGTCAGGTGCGCCGAGAGATTGAGCGTGCCGGTGATCGGTTCGGCCCGCCCGAGAAACGCGGCGATCCGCTCGAGCTGGACGT
Organism: Bacteroidota bacterium; assembly: GCA_038233775.1. Classification (GTDB taxonomy): domain Bacteria; phylum Bacteroidota; class JBBSVG01; order JBBSVG01; family JBBSVG01; genus JBBSVG01. The sequence goes on from JBBSVG010000677.1 coordinate 1,662, forward strand.
TCGACGCCTCGACGGTCAGGTTCTGCGAGCGGAGCGTGTCGATGGTCCCGTCGATCCGCAGCTGCGAGTCCTCGCCGCGCAGCCGGAAATCGTCGATCTGAACGGCGCTGCCGCGCTGGGTGAACCGCGACGCGCCTTCGGTCAGGAACGTCGTGCTGCCGACCCGCCAGACGAGCGAGTCGAGATCGATCTGCCGCTGCTCGTCGTTGAGCTTGACCAATCCGACCAGCCGCAGGTCGCGGGTGCTGTCCTGCGTCACGGTGGAGCGGACGGCGTACTGATCGGGGTCGTTCTTGGCGATCTGGACCGTGACCCGGCGAAGCGTCGTCGTCGGGCTGAGCCGAACGAACTGCGCTTGGATGTCGGCGGCGAGGCGCAGCGACTCAAGGGTGTTGGTCGCGGCGTATTGATAGTTGTTGACGACGACCGTTCCGTTGGCCCTCGGCGCGGTGATTCCGTTGATCTGCAGGCTGTCGAGCGTGACGGC
>JBBSVG010000678.1:0-2135 GCA_038233775.1 Bacteroidota bacterium
CTGGAAACGAGGTTTCCAAAGTCGCCACGAGATCTGAAAATGGCGGGTTCAGGTCCGTTTTGGCACTTGTTCATCTCAACTGCGTAACTCCTACAAGTCTTGAAAATCGGTGTGCTTCTCATGCCGATCTCCGTTTGTGGTGAGCCTGTCGAATCCACGGACGGAGCCACCGCGCTTTTTTCTGTCACCCTGAACGCAGTGAAGGGGCTGAGGTCAGATCCTTCACTGCGTTCAGGGTGACAGGCAAGAGGGGAAGTCGCCGCAATCCTCTCCGAGCCGGTCATTGCGGAGACCGAAGGGACGAAGCAATCCCGATTTGCAGCGCTGCGAGACACGGGATTGCCGCGCTCCGGCTTCGCATTCACTCGCAATGACAGCGGGCGGAGCCGGACGTTTACTCGACGATGACCTTCAATCCTTCGATGCAGTTGGCGCACATCGGCGAGGCGTTGGCGCGGTCGGTCAGCAGCTTCGAGCGGAAGCGTTGGTACGGTTCGGAGCGCCAGATCGGGATGAAGCCGCTGTCGGCCAAGCTGCCCATCGGCTGCTCGGCGTCCTTGTCGAAGCAGCACGGCGCGACCGTCCCGTCCCACGTCACGACCGACGACTTCCACAGATAGTGACAGGTGTTCTTCATCTTGACCCGTAGCTTCAACGAGCCGTCGGCGGCTGGTTCGTAGCGGCGAAACGCGGGGTTCTGCGGCAGGTCGATCTGCGGGTTGTCGAGATCCATCACCTGGGCCGATTTGAGGTCGAGCTTGTCCACGCCGTACTCGTCCGCGAGCCGACGAATCTCGTCCAATTCGCCCTCGTTGTGGCCCATGACGATGAACTGTAGATGCACAAACGGCGTCCGGCTGCCGAGCTTTCGTTTCGCATCCCGCAGCGCGGCCAGTCCGTCGAGCACCTTTTGTAAGCTGCCGCCGACGCGGTATTTCTCGTAGCTCGCTTGGGTCGTCCCGTCCATCGAGACGACCAGCCGGTGCAGTCCGCTGGCGACGATCCGCTCGGCCCGGTCGCCGGACAGAAAATGCCCGTTGGTGCTCGTCGAGACGAAGATGCCCCGGTCGGCGGCGTGGCGGACGAGGTCGGTGAATTGCCGATGAATCGTCGGTTCGCCCTGAAAATAGAGGTTCAGATAAACCGTTGTGCCGTGGATCTCGTCGATCAGCGTCCGGTAGCGCGCAATATCGAGCATCCCGTGCGGTCGGTTCAGCGCCCCGGCGCCGGTCGGACACTCGGGGCAGCGCAGGTTGCACGCGCTCGTCGGCTCGACGGACAGCGCCAGCGGCAGCCCCCAGACGTGCGGCCGCCGGGTCAGTTGCGTCAGCCCGTAGCCGAGCCCGAGCCGGACCGCGTTGACGAGCTTCCGCACCGTCAGCGTCCGGTACAGCGCCCGCGCTTCGGCATTGACCAGCACGACGTTGTTAAACATAGACCTTAGCTCGCTGCCGCCGACTCGGATTCATCATTCCACGCTCATCATTCATCGCTCTCTTCCGGGCGACCAAATACCACGTCGGCACGAGAAACCGGAGCCGGAAGCCGGACCAATCCGACCGACCGACGAGGGCGCGGAGCAGCGGTTCCGTCCAGCGCCGGTGCCGAGCCAGCCAACCGGCGAGTCGCAGGTGTCGCTCCGACCAGACCGACCGCTCGGGCGCGTCGAAGAACGACCTGACGACGGCTGCCATGCGGGGTTCGGGCGACAAACCCGCCGCCGTCAGCGCCCGCGTCAGCTCGCCGAACGAGAGCAATTGGGCCAGATCGGGCCGCGCCGTCGGTTCACGCCGCACGAGTTTCGTCAGCAGCCAACCGACGGCCGGGCGGCGCAGCAGCGCGACGAGCGGCAAACCCCAATGCGGATCGGCGACGGCGTTGGCGGCGGCCAGTCGGTTCGGTGTCGAGAGATACAGCATGCCGCCGGGGCGGAGCACGCGGGCCGCTTCCGCCAGCACAGCTTCACAGTCGGCGGTGTGCTCGATCACGTCCTGCATGACGACGCCGTCGAACGACGCATCGGCGAACGGCAGCGCGAGGCCGGTTGCGGCGACGAGCGAAAACCCGTCGGATCGAGCCGACGACCGCAGCTTCCGCAGTCGGCGCGGGTTGATCTCGACGGCGACGACCCAGCC
>JBBSVG010000679.1:0-2133 GCA_038233775.1 Bacteroidota bacterium
GCGCTCGTCCCGAGTCTCGATGTCGGCGCCCATTTGGCGCAGCACGGCGAGCACCCCGGCGCGGGTCGGGTTGAGTCCGACGGCTGGGAGCGCGATCTCGGAACCGGGCACAATCGACCCAGCGACCAGCAAAAACGCAGCGGCGGACAGATCGGCCGGGATCGCGTACGCTTGGGCGGGCGGCGTCCATCCACCTTCAACCGAGATCACGCGGCGTCCCTCGGCGTCCGTTTCGACCGCTAAACTCAACATCCGCTCGGTGTGGTCGCGCGACGGAATCAGCTCGACGACCCGCGTCGTCCCGGCGGCGTAGAGCCCGGCCAGCAGCACGGCGCTCTTGACTTGGGCGCTCGGAACCGGCAGTTCGTAGGTCAGCGCGTTCAGCGGCGAGCGGCCGGTGATCGTTAGCGGCGGCGTGTCGCGCTCGGTCCCACGAATCTCGGCGCCCATCTGGCCCAGTGGCGCCATGATCCGGCGCATCGGCCGCCCGTTGAGCGAGGCGTCGCCGCCCATCATCGTCGTGAACGGCTGACCGGCCAGAATTGCCGCCAGCAGCCGCATCGTCGTCCCGCTGTTGCCCGCATCCAACGGACCGTCCGGCGCCTTAAAACCGTGCAGCCCGCGCCCCTTGATCCAGACGGTCATGTCGTCGTGGCCGATCTCGACGCCGAGTGCGGCCAAACAGCTCAGCGTCGAAGCGGGATCGGCGGCGGGCGAGAAGTTGGTGATCGTCGAGAGGCCGTCGGCCAGCGCGGCGAACAGGGCGGCCCGGTGCGAGATGCTCTTGTCGCCCGGCAGCGTGACCGTGCCGCGCAGCCCGCGCTCGGCCGGGGCAACGGCTCGTGGCGCGCTCATCGGCCCTCCGACGGCGCGGCCTCGATCAACGAGCGACCGGTCATCTCGGCCGGTTGCTCGAGCCCCATCAGGTGCAGAATCGTCGGCGCGATATCGGCCAGAATCCCGTCCGGTCGCAGCGTCAGGCCAGTCGATTCATCGCCGGGCAAGGCGACGAGCAGCGGCACCGGCGCGGTCGTGTGGGCGGTGTGCGGCGTCCCGTCGGGGTTCCGCATCCGGTCGGCGTTGCCGTGGTCGGCCAAGATCAGGACCGCATAATCGGCCGCCAGCGCCGCCGGAACGAGCCGAGCCGCGCACGCCTCGACCGTCTCGACCGCCCGAATCGCCGCCGCCATCACGCCCGTGTGGCCGACCATATCCGGGTTCGCATAGTTGAGGCAGATGAAGTCGAACCGCCGCGCCTCGACCAGCGGCAGCAGCCGGTCGGTGATCTCGACGGCGCTCATCTCGGGTTGCAGATCGTAAGTCGCCACTTTCGGCGACGGGACCATCACCCGCTCCTCTCCCTCGAACGGCGCCTCGCGTCCGCCGTTGAAGAAATACGTCACGTGCGGATATTTCTCCGTTTCCGCGATCCGAAGTTGTGTCTTGTGGTGCGACTCGAACCATTCGCCGAGGACGTTCGTCAGCGCGACCGGCGGGAACGCGACCGCCGAGACGCCGGGCAGATCGGCTTGGTACTCGGTGAACGTCACGGTCAGCACATCGGTCAGCGGCTCGCGCTCGAAACCGGCAAAGGCGGGATCGAACAGGGCGCGCAAAATCTGCCGCGCGCGGTCGCCGCGAAAGTTGAAGAAGATCAGGCTGTCGCCAGACGAGAGCGTAGCAACCGGCCGGTCGCCCTCGGTCACGACGATGGGTTCGATGAACTCGTCAGTCGTCCCGGCCTCGTAGGCGGATCTTAACGCCGTCATCGGGTCGGCCACCGCGCTGCCGATTCCGGCCGTCAGCAGATCGAAGGCGAGCTTCGTCCGCTCCCACCGCTTGTCACGGTCCATCGCGTAATACCGACCGCAGACCGTCGCGATCCGGCCGACGCCGATTCGGCCAATCGCCGACTGCAACTCGCGCAGAAACGTCCCGCCGCCGTGCGGATCGGTGTCGCGCCCGTCGGTGATCGCGTGGATGAAGACGCGCTCGGTCAGTCCGCGCCGCTGGCAGAGTTCGAGCAGCGCGATCAGATGTTCGAGTTGCGCGTGGACGCCGCCGTTGGAGACCAGCCCGAGCAGGTGCAGCGCCCGGCCGGTCGTCTTGGCCCGATCCACCGCCTCGTCCAGC
>JBBSVG010000680.1:0-2121 GCA_038233775.1 Bacteroidota bacterium
ACGATGAATCGAACGATTCCGTCCCGGCCAGCGATGCGCCGTCGTGGACGCCGACCTCGGCCCTCGGCAGCACCCGTTAACGAAGATTTGCCATGCGTTCAGCTCTGCGTCCGGTCGGTTGGGCTCTCGCGATGACGGTCGCGCTTGCGGCCGGTCGCGTGTCGGCGCAGGGACGAATGACGCCGCCGGCGAATCTGGGGCTGCAACCGGTTCAGGTTGAGATCCCGGCGAAGTTCAGCGGCCAGATGGGTGCGCACACGCTCAACGTGCCGCCGGGTTTTCGGGTCAAGCTGTTCCAGATCAGCGGGCTGTCGGGTCCGCGCTTCCTGACGTTCGGACCCGACAGCGTGCTCTACGTCAGCAACCCGGCGAGCGGCCGGATCGTCGCGCTGCCGGATCGCGACCACGACGGCGTCGCCGATGAAGCGAAAGTCGTCGCGACCAACGCCTTCGGCCACGGACTCGCCTTCCACGGCGGCGCGCTCTACGTTGCCGAGGAACAACAGGTGCTGCGCCTGACCGACACAGACGGCGACGGCGTGTACGAGACGCGCCAGACGCTGATCTCCGGCATTCCGGGCGGCGGCGGCCACACGAGCCGGACGATTGCATTCGACGAGGCGCGGCACCTGCTCTACCTGTCGGTCGGCTCGTCGTGCAACGTCTGCCGCGAGACCAATCGCGGCGCGATTTACGTCTATAACGACGACGGCACCAACGGTCGCGTGATGGCGACCGGCGCCCGGAACGCCGTCGGGCTGACGATCCGGCCGCGCACCGGTCGGTTGTGGGCGACGAACAACAACTCCGACAATCAGGGCAACGACGTACCGCCGGAGTGGGTCGATCTGGTCCGCGACGGCGGCTTCTACGGCTGGCCGTTCGCCTACGGAGACGGGACGTTCTTCGATTTCAACCGCGCGAGCGATTATCAAGCGCTGCTGCCGATCACCTCGGCCGACAGCGCGAAAGTCCGCCGAATCGTCCCGCCCGCCGCGCTCGTCCAAGCGCACTCGGCGCCGATGGAGATCGAGTTCGCTACGGACGGCTTCCCGACCGCGTACCGCCACGGCGCGTTCGTCGCCTTGCACGGCTCGTGGAACCGGACACCGCCGACCGGGTTCAAGCTCATTTATCTCGACTTCGCCTCGGACGCCGACACGACCGCCAACTCAGTCGCCGATTTTCTGACGGGCTTTATGACCGGTTCGTCCGGCTCCAGCGCACAGACCTGGGCGCGACCGGTCGGCTTGGCCGCCGACGCGCGCGGCAACCTCTACGTCGGCTCGGACGCCGGGACGCAGGCGATCTTCATCGTCTCGCCGCCAGCGACAACAGCGGCCAACGAAACGCCGCCGTCGCCGCCGCTGCGCTTTGAGTTGCGGCAGAACAGCCCGAACCCGTTCAACCCGACGACGACGATCCGCTACGATCTCGCCGCCGTCGGCCCGGTTCGGCTCGACGTGTTCGACGCGCTCGGTCGGCGGGTCAGCGTGCTGCTCGACGAGACGCAATCGGCCGGACCGCACACGGCGACGTTCTCGGCCGCCGGTCTGCCGAGCGGCGTCTATCTCTACCGCTTGTCGGCCAACGGCCAAACCGTCGCTCGCCGGATGACGCTCGACAGATAAGCGGAACCGGGCGCCGACCGTTCGGCGTTGTCGGTCGCGATGGTCACCCAACAGAGAGCCCGATGAGCCGTCAGGTCCGCGAGATGTTCGACTCGATTGCGTCGCGCTACGACGTGACCAACCGCGTGCTCTCGCTCGGGATCGACGTGCTCTGGCGGCGCACCGCGATTCGGCTCAGCGGCGCCAAACCCGGCGACCGCGTGCTCGATTGCGCGACCGGCACCGGCGATCTGGCCCTTGCTTTCAAGCGGAAGGTCGGGCCGACCGGCGAGGTGCTTGGGACCGATTTCAGCGCCGAAATGCTCCGCCCCGCGCCCGCCAAAGCCGCCCGCGCCGGTCTCGATGTCGCGTTTCAGCAAGCCGACGCGCAGAACCTGCCGCTCGAATCGAACTACTTCGACATCGCGTCCATTGCGTTCGGCATCCGCAACGTCGATGATCCGGTTGCCTGTTTAGGCGAGATGGCCCGTGTGGTCAAGCCCGGCGGCCG
>JBBSVG010000681.1:0-2102 GCA_038233775.1 Bacteroidota bacterium
GCACGTGGCCGCCGGCCAGACTCGGTCCGTGGCACCCTTTGCAGCCGCCGACGGTGACCAAGTAGGCGCCGTACTCCACCGTCGGACCGGGCACCGGCGCGACCGGTCGGGCCGCCGCGTGGTCGATTAGGTCGGCCGGGACAAGCGGCAAGTCGCCTTTCAGGTAGAGCGCGCGCCCGACCGGACCGACGGTGGAGGGCACCGGCTCCCGGTCGACGTGCGGCACGCTGCGGAGGTAGGCGATCAGATCGGCCACGTCAGCGTCGCTGAAATAGGTGAACTCCTGCGACGGCATGAACAACACCGCCGAGCCGTCGGGCCGAACGCCATGACGCAGGATGCGGAGGATATCGGCGTCGGTGTAGTGCGCCAGCGGGCTGCCGCTGCCGCCAGTCAGGTTGGCCGCGTAGAATCGACCGAGCGGCGCGTCGTCGATGAACATCGTCCCGCCGAGGTCGGCCCCGTGGCAATCGACGCACTTGCCGATGGCGACCGCCAGATGCCGACCGTGCTCGACCGACGGCGGTGCCGTGACGACCAGTTGTTCGGTCGGAACTGAATGCTTCCTGTTCAGACGGCTGCTGCTGGTGATGTAAACGGCAACCACGGCGATCAGCACAACGGCAACCAGACTGCCGAGGGCAATGACGGTCCACTTGAGCACGCGACGCATGGAAAACCTCCTCTTGGGGATGAGAGGATAAGAGATGGCGGCGGCGCGGGGAAGCGCTGCGCCGGGGGATCGGCGGCGGATACACGAAACCCGCAAGAAGGTTCACAGCCCGCACAGGAGACGCGCAGTACCGGCAAGATAAGCGACGGTTGGGCGAATGCAAGCCCTGAATGGATGGAAGGTTGGCTCACCCAGAACCACGTTGGGTCCGGCTGCCTGAGCGCGGCAACCGGACCCAACTCCCCTGCCCAACGTGCTTTACCGGGCCAGCGTCATCCGGCGCAGCGCCGAGTAGCGACCGGTGGCGGTGGTGACTTCGAGCCGATAGGCATAAACGCCCGTCGGCAGCGTTCCGGCGGCGAACGCGACCGTCTGCCGACCGACCGAGCGCGACGCGCCGACGAGCGGCGTGGCGACCAACCGGCCGAGCGCGTCATAGACCGACAGCGTCACTTGGCCCGGCGCCGGGAGATCGAAGGCGATCTCGGTGGCCGGGTTGAACGGGTTCGGCGCGTTCTGGTGCAGCGCAAACGCCGTCGGTGCAGCGGCCGACTCGATCCGCACCTCGCGCACCAGCGGCTGAATGCGCCGCGATCCGTCGCGAGACACGTCGATCAGCCGGTAGCGATACGTCTCGCCAGCCCGAACGCGGGCGTCGGTGGTGCGATAATCGGTCGGCTGGGCCGTCGTCCCGGCGCCGGGGAGCGAGGTCAGTTCCGCGAATGCACCGTCGCCGTCGGCCCGCTCAATCAGCCAGCGGACGTTGTCGCGCTCGGTCGCCGTCCGCCACGAAAGCTGGACGCTCTCGCCCGACGCGGTCGCAGTGAACGTCATCAACTCGACCGGCAGCGCTTGGTCGGTGATCTGACCCGGCGCGCCGAAGTTCGGCGTCGGCCCGGTGCTCGTCGCCGTCACGCCCGAGCCGGTGAAGGCGTAGAACTGATAGGTGTAGCTGACGCCGGGGACGACGGTGTTGTCGGTGACCGTGATCGTGTTGCCCGCGCCGGGCGACAGAATCTGTAGCACGACGGCCGTCCCGCCGAGCGATTGCCCCTCGGTGTAAGTTTGCCCGTCGATCAGCGCCGGCGGCGTCCCGTTGGTCGCACGTGTCACAATCAGGTTGTCCGCGTTGGCCGGCAGCGTCACGTTGAACGAGACCGAAGTCGCCGTGCTGCCCGACGAGCTGACAGTCGGTGTGCCCGGCTCGGATGGGTTGATGGTCAAGGCGAACGCCTTGCTGCTCGACATCGGCGGCGCCCCGTTGTCGGTCGCTTGGACGGTGAAGTTGAACGTCCCGTCGGCGGTCGGCGTCCCGGAGAGCGTCCCGTCGGCGGCCAGCGTCAACCCGCCCGGCAGCGCGCCGGACGTGACGGCGAACGTCACGGCGTTGCCCTGCGGATCGGTCGCTTGGATCGTCGTGCTATACGCC
>JBBSVG010000682.1:0-2101 GCA_038233775.1 Bacteroidota bacterium
AATCGCCCTCGCGGCTCGTATCTTTGTCACGCTTCGCCACCGGATGGCTCAACGGCCTGCCGGTGGCGAAGGTGTCTTCGGGGTGTAGCGCAGCCCGGTTAGCGCGCCTGGTTCGGGACCAGGAGGTCGGAGGTTCGAATCCTCTCACCCCGACTTTTTTTGATGTCTGCGACCCGGTTCGGCGATGGCCGAGACGGTGGAGGCCGCAGAAAGGCGAGTTGGAAACGGAAAGCCTCGGGCCTTGTGCTCGGGGCTTTTTGCGTTGATGCTTCCGCTCCACGTTCGGGAAGGCGACCTGCGGCTGGGCCACATCGATGCGCTGCGCGAGGCCGACCACGGCCAAATGGACGCGCTGCGGCGGCGACCGGCTGTAACTCCAGCGCCATCGTCGTTCCCAGCCGCTCGGTCAGCGTCTGCTCGAGGAACGGGCGGCAGCGGAGGCACGGGTTGGTGGCGTAGCGCGTCGTTGTGGCAACAGCGGGCGGTTTCGGTCCGGCGGCGCCGCCCCTGTTCAACCTTCGTTCTCGCCCGCTTTTCGGTTGCGCGAGCCGCCGCTCGGGCCGTAGCTTTGTCCCAGGCCCCGCACCGCCCTCCCCGCCGCCGCACCCGCTGCCCTGCCCGACCTGACGGCCGCCCTTGCGCTGCTGAAGCAGCACTTCGGCCACGACCGGTTTCGGCCGGGTCAGGACCAGATCATCGCCAGCATCCTCTCGGGCCGCGACACGCTCGGCGTCATGCCGACCGGCGGCGGCAAGTCGGTCTGCTTCCAGATCCCGGCGCTGCTGTCCAACGGCCTGACGGTCGTCATCTCGCCGCTGATCGCGCTGATGAAGGATCAGGTCGATCAACTCGCCCAAGCGGGCATCCGCTCGGCCTACATCAACTCGACGCTCGGCTATTCCGAGATCGAGCAGATCCTGACCAACGCCGAGTTCGGCCTTTACAAGCTGATCTACGTCGCCCCGGAGCGGTTTGGGAGCGAACTGTTCCTGACGCGGCTGGCCCGGATTCGCGAGCGGATCGGCATCCCGCTGATGGCGATTGACGAGGCGCACTGCATCTCGACGTGGGGCCACGACTTCCGCCCGGCCTACCTCCGGCTCGGCGAAGCCGCCGAAGCGCTCGGTCGCCCGCCGATCATCGCCCTGACCGCGACCGCGACGGCCGAGGTTCGGGCCGACATGGTCGATCAGTTGTCGCTGCGAAACCCGGCCGTCTTCGTCAAGGGATTCGACCGGCCGAACCTGTCGTACTCGGTGCTCTACGACGACGACAAGCTGGCGAAGATGGAAGATATCGCCCGCAACGTCGGCGGGATGGGGATCGTCTATGCCGGGACGCGTAAGGCGGTCGAATCGACGACAGCGTTCTTGCGGAGTCGCGGCATCGCGGCCGGTGCCTACCACGCCGGACTGCCCGACGCCGAGCGCAAACGGGTTCAGGACGCGTTCATGTCGGAAGAACTGCAAGTCGTCGTCGCGACGAACGCGTTCGGGATGGGGATCAACAAGCCGAACGTCCGGTTCGTCATCCACCACGACCTGCCCGGCTCGCTCGAAGCGTATTACCAAGAGGCTGGTCGCGCCGGTCGCGCCGAGCAGACAGCCTACGCCGTCGCGCGGTATCAGAAGCGCGACCGGTTCCTGCAACAGCACTTCATTGAGGGCGCCAACCCGCCGCGCGAGGTCGTCGAGCGGGTCTATGAACTGTTCTGCTCGTTCAATCAAGTCGCGACCGGCGATCAGCCGAAGGAGACGTTGCCGCTCCACTCGGCCGATATCGAGGTCAAATTAAAGGAACAGGGCACGTCGCCGATGGCCGTGCGCGGCGCGTTTGGGCTGCTGGAGAAATACGGCGTGCTGGCCCGCATCCCGTCCGGCGGTCGCGAGGCGACGGTTGAGTTTCTGGCGGCGCAGGACGAGATGCTGCGCGGCGTCGCCGGCGGACCCGGTGGCCGCTCCGACGATCCGGTCCTCGTCGCGCTCTTGCGAACAGTCGGCGGGGCAACGCAACTCGGACCGGTCGGGCTTGATTTGGGCGCCGTGGCGCGCCGGGCCGGGCTGGGCCGCGACCGGATCGAGGACGGGCTGCTGCGGCTCCA
>JBBSVG010000683.1:0-2100 GCA_038233775.1 Bacteroidota bacterium
ATTCAGCACATCGCCGCGCAGACCCGTCGGCTGCGGCAACTCGACCGAACGCACAACCTGATTCTCGTCGTCGCCCAACCGGTCAGCCGGAGTTGGCCGCTCTGGCGGCGGCAGCACGCCGACAGCGGCGCGGTTCGGCTGCGGTCGCTGGTCGCCGACCTCGTCGCGAGGTTGCCCGGCGGCGACAAAACCATTACGCTCGCCGGGCACAGCGGCGGCGGCGCCTTTCTGTTTGGCTTCATCGACGGCGGCGCGACGATTCCGGCCACCGTGGACCGAATCGCCTTTCTCGACGCGAATTACAGCTACGCCGACAGTCTCGGCCACGGCGACAAGCTGATCGCGTGGCTGCGCGGCGATCCGGCCCGGCGCCTCTCGGTGCTGGCCTACGACGACCGGGCGATCACGCTCAACGGCCGCCCCATCGTCGGTCCGACCGGCGGGACGTACCGGGCGACGGGCCGAATGCTCGCCCGGTTCGCCCGAGATGGCCGGCTCGATTCGACCCGCTCGGGCGACCTGACGCACGTTCGCGGCGTCTCCGGCGGGTTGCGCGTCAGCATCGACCGCAATCCCCGCAACGAGATTCTGCACACTGTTCTGGTCGAGACGAACGGCTTCCTCAAGTCGCTGACCGTCGGCACGGCGGCGGAGCACCGCTGGGGACGCTACCGAGGCGAACGGGCCTATGCGCGCTGGATTCAACCCGCGACGGCGACGGCACCGGTTGGTGACGTTCCCCTCCCGCTGCCGCCGCGACCGGCCGACGCCGAGGGCGGTCGCGCGTTCATGGCGCGGATCGCACCGCTCGATCCGGCCGAGCGTGAAGCCGCCATCGGCGCCGAGATGCTGCGCGGCAACCTGCCCGATTTCCTCCGCCGCTTCAAGCTGATCGACGTCGCGATGACCGATTCGGCAGGCCGCCGCCACGTTGCCCAACTCGCGGTCGCGCCCGACGTGCTGGCGGTCGGCTCGGACAGCGATTTCGTCCGCATCCCGATGACGCCGACCACGGCCCAACGCATCGCCGACCGGTTCGGGTGCTCGCTGCCGACCCGGCGACTGTCTGATGCGATCTGGCAACGGGCCGAGATCCGGCTCGAACCGGTGCCGCTGACCGAGCGGCGCGAGGCGGTCGAGACGTTTGTCCAGAGCAACGACAGCATTGAAGTCGCCCGAGGCACGCGGCCGCTCGGCGCGCTCATCGCCGGGATCAAGAAAGACGTCGTGCTGACCGACCGGCTGCTCGAGGCGCCCGCCCGCGTCGCCATCTACGGCTGGCACCATCGCGACGGGACGCCGATCCAGCCGCTCTACGTCGGCCACCGGGCGAGTTACGTCGATTACAGCCACGGCATCCGGCTGATCCGCCGGGCGATGACGGTCGATGGGCAGCCGACCGAACTCGACAAGGTGTTGCGCGACCCGATTCTGTGGCCGCTCGTCAGCGACGAGGGGCCGATTCAGACGGGCCGGTTCCCGTAGCCGCGCCGCCGTCGGGGTGACGGTCGAGCCAGCGGTGATATTGGTGCGCGAAGCCAGCGCCGGGGTTGCGTTCGTAGTCAGCGACGGAAAGATCGATCCGCTCGGGTTGCGACGGCTCCAAACGACCGGCGTCGCGGTCGGCCCGAAAGCGGCGCAGCACGTTGCAGACCGGCTTCTCGCTTCCGTCCGGCCGGACGACGCCGAAGAAGCGCTCCCGAATCGCAAGATCGCACGGCGGCTCTTGCCACAGCGGACGGTCGTAATCGGCGTAGCACCAGACGAACGCGCCGAGTGCGCCGAGCGCGTGCAACCGGCGCAGCGCGTGATCGACGAACGTCGCTTGCTCGGCTTCTGAAGCGAGGTACTGCGGCGTCGGCTGGCCGAGGAAGTCGTCCAGAATCGTTTGGCCGGCGCTGCCCGGCGGCGCGGTCGGCAGGCCGAACTCCTGCATCCAGACCGGGCGACCGGCCAGCGCCGCCGTCAGCGCATAAACGAACGGGACGATCTCGGGGTCGAGCGGCGCCCGAGCTTGCGGCGTGTAGATGCTCCACGCGTGGATGCTGACGGCGTCGAGTTCGGCGGCCATCGTCGAGATCGGCAGCCCGATCCGCGCGG
>JBBSVG010000684.1:0-2100 GCA_038233775.1 Bacteroidota bacterium
CCGACGTTCGGCAGTCCGACGATCCCACACTTGAACCCCACGCGGCGCACTCCCTATTTGTTGTGGGGCAAAGATACGACCGGCCGGGCCAACCGCCGGTGTCAGCGCAGCCGGACCGCGTGAACGGCGGCGCCAGCGGCGACGAACAGCCTCGTGCTGTCGGGGCTGACGACCGGCCGAACCGTGACAGGCGACGACAGCGTCCGCGACCAAACAACGGCCCCGGACACGGCCGAGAGCGCGACGAGTTGCCCGGCTTGGTTGCCGACATAAAGCCGGTCGCCGACCCGAATCGGCGCCGTCGGCGGACCCGAGGCGGTGCCGAGCGCGACCCGCCACGCCGCCCGACCCGCGTCTCGGTACGCCGCCAGCGTCCCCATCCCATCGACCGCATACACCAACCCCGATCTGGCGACGAGCGGATGGACCGGCGCCCGGATCGCGACGCGCCACAGCGCCGCGCCGCTCAAGCGACCAGAGGCGTCCGACTGTGCTTGGATCGGCCCGCGCTCAGCCGACGTGTTGTAGGTCGCCGTCAAACTCAGCGCGGTCAGGTGATCGGTCGAGCCGACGAACACATCGCGCCCGACGGCAATCGGCGAGACGAACACCGGCTCGTTCAGCTCGGTCGTCCACCGTTTCTGACCCGTCGCGAGGTCAAGCGCCGTGACCGCGCCGCCGACCGCAGCGGCGTAGAGCGCGCCGTCGGCCTCGACCGGCGCAGCCCGGAGCGAATCGCCGAGCGCCGTCCGCCACGATTCAGCGCCGGTCGCCGGATCGAGCCGGACCAGTTCGGCACCGTCCGACACGACGATCCCGCCGTCCGACGCGACCAGCGGTCGTCCCATCACGCCCGAGCGGGCGGCCCAGGTCCAGTTCGCGGCCGTGCTCGAGGCGGTCAGCGGTCGGGCGATCAGGCCCCCGGCCGTCGCGACGATCAGCCGGTCGCCGGAGCGGACGAGCGCACGGGCACCGGCGACCTCGGGACCGGGCGCCGGGTGGCCGTCGCCGTCGAACGCGGTCAGCTTGCCGCTACCATCGAGCACGGCCAAGCCACCGTCGGCCAGCGGCGCGAGCGAGACGACGGCATGGGTCAGCGGGGCAACCCAGCGGCTGCCGCCGACCGAATCGGCCGCCGCCGAGTTGCCCGGCCCAGCCTCGCCGGACGGACGGGTGCAGCCGACAGCGGCGAGGGCGAACGCGAGCAGAATCGGGAAGCGCATGGGAGCGAAACAGGTCGGAAACGGGATCGCCGCGCCCCGGCGGAGAACCGGGCGCGGCGACAGAAACCAGCGCGGCGTGGTCGGCGCTCAGGCGGTCGGCTCGCCCTCGGCCTCGTCGGCTTCCTCGGTGTACTCGTCGTGGGGCGACGGCGCCGGGTTCTCGATGGCGTCGGCCGGGATGCGACCGGCGAGCGAGCGCGAGATGGCTGTGTCGGTGTGCATCATCTCGTCGGTGCTCTCGTCCTGCACCCCGTCGATGTCGCTGATCTCGTCGTCCATGTCCTCCTCGGCGCCGTCGGCCTCGGACGATTCGGCCACGCCGAGCAACTCGCCGTTCGTATCGACATCGTTGGTCAGCCCCTCGTCGTCCAGATCCATCGCGTCCATGCTGCTCGGTCGCGACCGGTTGGCGCCGTGGCCGTCGCCGGCGCGGCTGTCGGACGGCAGCCCATCGGTCGTCCGCAGATCGGTGGACTGCTCACCGGCGATGCTCGGCTTGGCTGTCGGTTGATCGACAGGCTCGTCATCCTGCTTCTGGTTCGCCATGGGGTGTCCTCTCTGATGAGATTGAGTCGCGAAATCGTCGGTATCGGCGCGCTGAGACACGTCGCCTGCGCCCCGATCCAAACAGCGGTCCCCGAACGAAAGGTGCCGCAGCAACCGGCCGGTCCGGCCGCGTGGAACCGTCGGTCTGCCGGGCAGGGTTGACAGAGCACACAGCAGAACGTATTTTCAAGATCACACGCGGCTCTGCGAGAGCGGCGCTTTTCGCTCACCTGTCGGACTGGAGACGAGATGAACCCTGTTTCTACCACACTCCGGGCGCTGACCATCGGGCTGACGCTCGGCGCCGGACAGACCGCTCTGGCCCAGACCC